>NZ_JBKFBF010000020.1:0-64519 GCF_053346035.1 Methylobacterium sp. A54F
CGTCGCGCAGGCGCGTGTCGGGCGCGCCGATGTTGAGGATGACGCTGTCGCGGGCCTCGGGCAGGTCGGCGAGCGCGAGCAGGTCGACGGCCGGGGCGTTGACCACGAGGAAGCGGGGCGCCCCGCTCCGGGCGATCTCGGCGAAGGCCGCGCGGATGTCGGCGTCGGGGGCGATCACCGTGCTCGTGAGGGCGAAGGCGAGGCCGAGGAAGCGCCCGGAGGCGTTGGCGTCGCGCAGGCCGAGCTCGGCCCCGCGCAGCCCCGCATCGGCCGGCACGGGCGGCTCGTTGTTGAGCGGCTTGGCCCGCTCCACCCGGCGCTCGAGGTAGTGGATCGCCAGGGGCGGGCCGGCCGGCGCGGCCCGGAGGGGCGCGGGGGACGCGAGCAGGGCGAATGGCAGGACGAATGGCAGGGCGAGCAGCAGCAGGCGCCCGCGACCGGCCGTCGGGGAGGAACGCGGCCTCGGCCCGCCCCCCGTCCCATGCTGCTGCTGCGCCCGCATGCCCGGCCGTTCTCGTTCCCGTCCCGTCGTTCGGCCCGCGCCTCGCCGGGCGCCGCCCTTTGGCCCGACGATAGGCGCAAGGGCGGGGTGCCGGTATTGGACCAAGGTGCCAGGGCGGGCCCGGGGGAGGGGCGCCCCGGCCGTGCCCCGCGGCCTCGTACCAAAGCACAATGGGTTCGCCTAGGCGCCCTTGCTAGGCTTGCCCGCAATGGAAGGAGCGGCCGCGAGCGACGGCCGCCGGTCCCCGCGCCGGCCCCCGCGGCCCCGGGGATCCAGGGAGGACGGCACATGGATCTCAGGACACCCGCGCTGCTCGCGGCCGCCCTCGTCGCCCTGTCGGGCGGCGCGGTTCTCGGCCACGGCGACGTGCAGCCCCAGCCCGTGAACACGGACGGCCTCGACCCCCTCGGCGCCGACTGGCGCCCCGAGAACCCCTACCGGGGCAACGCCAAGGCGGTGGCGATCGGCGATTCCGGCTACAACCAGAACTGCGCGCGCTGCCACGGCCTTCAGGTGATCTCGGGCGGCCTCGCGCCGGACCTGCGCTACCTGGAGAAGGGCCAGGAGGGCGACACCTGGTTCCAGGAGCGGGTGCGCCACGGCGCGCTCATCAACGGCGTCACCAAGATGCCGTCCTTCGAGGGCGTGCTCTCGCAGGAGGCGCTCTGGGCGATCCGCAGCTATATCGAATCGAAGCACGAGGACTGACGTGGCGCGCATCCCCGGCCTCGCGGGGCGCCTCCTCGGCGCCGCGCTCCTCGCCCTCGCGGCCGCCCCCGTGGCGGCCCGCCCCCTCGACGAGGTCGTGCGCGACGGGACCCTCCGGGTCGCCCTCTACGGCGAGAACGCGCCCTTCTCGGCGCTGCGGGACGGCCGGCCCCAGGGCATCGACGTCGACATCGCCGGGGCCGTCGCCGAGCGCCTGAAGGTCAAGCTCGACCTGCGCCTCGTCGATGCGGGCGAGAACGTCGACGGCGACTTCCGGCTCAACCTCTGGCGGGGCGACCTCGCCGGATCGCCGCTCGCCGACCTGATGCTCCACGCGCCGGCCGACAAGCAGCTCGCGCTGCGCAACGAGCAGGTCTTCCTGACGCGGCCCTACTTCGAGCAGCACCTCGCCTTCGCCTGGCGGCGGGGCGCCCTGGAGGGCTTCGAGACCCTCGCCGACATCGAGGGCCACGCGGTCGCGGTGGAGGGCATGAGCGCCTCGGACGCGCAGCTCCTCACCGCCGAGGGCGGCCGCTACCGGGGCGCCCTCCGGCACTTCGGCGACTTCGACGCGGCCGCGAAGGCGTTCCTGGCCGGCGAGGCGCCGATCCTCGCGGGCACCCGCGCCGGCATCGAGGCCGCCCTGTTCGCCGCCAGGCCCGAGCCCGGCACCTACCAGGTGGTCGAGCTCGCGCTGACGGGGCTCGTGAAGGCTCGCTGGGACCTCGGCGGCGCCGTGCGCAGCGATTCGCGCGACCTCGGCTACGCGGTGGGCGAGGCGCTGGCGGCGCTCCAGGCGGACGGCGCGCTCAAGGCGATCTGCGACCGCCACGGCGTCACCCTCACGGCGCCGAGCGGCTATTGAGGATCGGATTCCCGCGAGGCCGGCAACAAGAACTCAAATAGAGGGCCGGCGTCCTCACAGTGTTCTATTGTGCAGCGCACGCGCTATTCGACTTAAGGCCAATAAACAGATCCTAAGAGACAGGCTAGCTTGAAGTCCGGGGCATGCCGCCAGTCAACAGGGACATTCAGCCCGTCGGCAGCCGGCCTCAAAGATCCTAGGAGGAAATGCCATGCGGGTGCGAGACCGGTTCCTGACGGCGGTGGGGGCGGCGGCGCTGATCCTCGGCGCCGCGACGATGATGTCCGCCACGGCCGTGCGCGCCGAGGGCGTGAGCGACCAGGACATCCTGAACGACGCCAAGACGCCCCAGGACGTCGTGACCTACGGCCTCGGGCCGCAGGCCCAGCGCTACAGCCCGCTGAAGGCGATCAACCGGGACACCATCAAGGGCCTCGTGCCGGCCTACTCGTTCTCCTTCGGGGGCGAGAAGCAGCGCGGCCAGGAGAGCCAGGCGCTGGTCAAGGACGGCGTCATCTACGTCACCGGCTCCTACTCGCGCATCTACGCGATCGATTCGCGCACCGGCGAGAAGAAGTGGGAATACGCCGCCCGCCTGCCCGAGGGCATCCTGCCCTGCTGCGACGTCGTGAACCGCGGCGCCGCGCTCTACAAGGACAAGGTGATCTTCGGCACCCTCGACGCCAAGCTCGTGGCCCTCGACCAGAAGACCGGCAAGGTGGTCTGGCGCAAGGACATCGACGACTTCAAGGCCGGCTACAGCTACACGGCCGCGCCCCTCATCGTGAAGGGCAAGGTCATCACCGGCGTGTCGGGCGGCGAGTTCGGCATCGTCGGCCGGGTCGAGGCGCGGGACGCCGAGACGGGTGAGCTCGTCTGGCAGCGGCCGGTCATCGAGGGCCACATGGGCACGCTCAACGGCAAGCCCTCGACCATGACCGGCAAGGTCAACGAGACCTGGCCGGGCGACATGTGGAAGTTCGGCGGCGGGGCCACCTGGCTCGGCGGCACCTACGACCCCGAGACCAACCTGATCTACTTCGGCACCGGCAACCCCGGCCCGTGGAACTCGGCGCTCCGCCAGGGCGACAACAAGTGGACGGCCTCCCGCATCGCGCTCAACCCGGAGAACGGCGAGATCGTCTGGGGCTTCCAGACCACGCCGCACGACGGCTGGGACTTCGACGGCGTGAACGAGTTCGTGCCCTTCGACATGCAGAAGGACGGCAAGACCGTGAAGGCCGGCGCCACCGCCGACCGCAACGGCTTCTTCTACGTGCTAGACCGGACGAACGGGAAGTTCATCTCGGCCTCGCCCTTCGTCTCCCAGATCAACTGGGCCAAGGGCATCGATAAGGACGGCCGCCCGATCTACGACGACGCGTTCCGCCCCGGTGACCCGACGAAGTCCGAGGACGGCAAGAAGGGCAAGACCGTGTTCGCGGTGCCGAGCTTCCTCGGCGGCAAGAACTGGATGCCGATCGGCTACAGCCCCGACACGAAGCTGTTCTACGTCCCCTCGAACGAGTGGGGCATGGACATCTGGAACGAGCCCGTCGCCTACAAGAAGGGCGCCGCCTACCTCGGCGCCGGCTTCACCATCAAGCCGATCTTCGAGGACCACATCGGCTCGCTCAAGGCCGTCGACCCGGCCACCGGCAAGATCGTGTGGGAGTACAAGAACAAGGCCCCGCTCTGGGCGGGCGTCCTCACCACCGGCGGCAACCTCGTCTTCACCGGCACGCCCGAGGGCTTCCTGAAGGCCTTCGACGCCAAGACCGGCGAGGAGGTCTGGAAGTTCCAGGTCGGCACCGGCGTCGTCGCCTCCCCGATCACCTGGGAGCAGGACGGCGAGCAGTGGGTCGGCGTCGCGGCCGGCTGGGGCGGCGCGGTGCCGCTCTGGGGCGGCGAGGTCGCCAAGTCGACGGCCGGCATCAACCAGGGCGGCAGCTTCTGGGCCTTCAAGCTCCCGAAGAAGGTCGCCGAGCGCTAGGGCCGGATCGCCGGGCGCCCGCGGGGCGCCCGGCCCCACGAGGGAACGTCCGGGACGGTGGCCACGGCGCGCCGCCCCGGATATCGTCCGAGCCGTCCCGGCGCCGCTCGCGCCCGACCACGCTGCCGAGGGAACGGCCGACATGCGGCTCCTGATCGTCGACGATCATCCGCTCTTCCGCGAAGCGCTCGCCAGCGCCATCCAGCTCGCCTTCCCGGAGGCGGAGCTGCACGAGGCCGACGGCATCGAGGCCGCCCGCGCGCGGCTCGCCGCCACGCCGGGCCTCGACCTCGTCCTCCTCGACCTCTCGATGCAGGGGGTGACGGGCTTCGACGGGCTCGTCTCGATCCGCGGGCGCTTCCCGCGCATCCCGATCCTGATCGTGTCGGGGATCGACGACCCGCGGGTGATGCAGCAGGCGATCCACCACGGGGCGGCGGGCTTCGTGCCCAAGGCCGTCGACAAGGCGACGCTGACCCGCGCCATCTCGGAGGTGTTGAGCGGCGCCCTGTTCATGCCCCGGGACTTCCCCGAGCCGCGCCAGGCCGCCGCGGAGGCCGGCCGGCCCCGCAAGGCGCCGCTGGCCGAGCGCATCGCCCGCCTGACGCCGCAGCAGCTGCGGGTGCTCGGCATGATCCGCCAGGGCAAGCTCAACAAGCAGATCGCCCACGAGCTCGACGTCAGCGACTCGACCGTGAAGGCCCACGTCTCCGAGATCCTGCGCAAGCTCGACGTGATCAGCCGCACCCAGATCGTCATCGAGACGGCGGCCCTCGCCTTCGACCACCTGGACGAGCCCTTCGCGGTGGGATGAGGCGCGGGCGGCGAGCCTTGCGCGGGTCGTCTTGCAGGTCGTCTTGCAGGTCGTCCGGTAGCTGATCGGGCAGGCGGCCCGATCGTCGCGGGCCGCACGGGCGCTCCGTCATCAGTATCGGCCCCAGGTCAATTCGGCCACTGAACTATCGGTGATGCTGGATCTGTTCTGATTCCAATCTGTTGTCGAAACCTTGACTTGCTGGAGGACCGCGGACTTCCCTGCCGGCCATGTCGAATGGCCGCTCCAGCACGATGAGAACCCTCAACGCGGCGCCGGCCGGCGCGGCGTGGTGCTTCGCGTCCCTCCAGGCCCGCAAGGAGGCGCTGGTGGCGGCCGCCACCCGCATCCTGCGCTGCCGGGCGCTCGCCGAGGACGTGGTGCAGGACGTCTGGCTGCGCCTGCTCTCGGCGCCCCCGCCCCCCGGCATCGGGCCGCAGGGCGCCTACGTCGCCCGGATGGTGCGCAACCTCGCCATCGACCGGGCCCGGCGCCTGCGCTTCGAGGCGCGCACCTTCGCGGCGCTGGAGAGCGGCATCGCCGCGCCGGCGCCGGGGGCCGACGCCGAGGGCGTCGTGGCCGCCCGCCAGGCGCTGCGGCGGGCCCAGGCCGCCGTCGAGGGCCTGCCTGAGCCGGTGCGCACGGTGTTCCGCCTGCACCGCGTCGACGGGGTGCCCCAGAAGGACATCGCGGCGCGGCTCGGCGTCTCACGCGCCCTCGTGTGCGGGCTGGTCCGCCGCGGGCACGAACGCTGCCGGGCCGCCGTCGAGGGCGATTGCCCCCTCGCGGAGGCTTGCGAGCAGCAGCACGGCGCCGAGGCCGTTGGCGAGCGTCTCGGCCACGGCCCGGCTCGCCAGCACCCCGTCGAAGCCGTAGAGCTGCGGTAGCACGAGGAGCGGGGGGATCAGGGCGAGGCCCTGCGCCGAGAGCGAGACCAGGGCGGCCCGCCGCGGCGCGCCGACGGCCTGGAACAGGGTGGCGGCGGTGAGCTGCAGCCCGACCGGCATGAAGGCCGCCGCGAACACGACGAGGGTCGGCACCGTCGCGGCGCGGGTCGCGGCATCGTCCGCCACGAGGCCGACGAGGGGCTCCGCGCAGAGGATCATCAGGCCGCCGACCGCGAGGCCGTAGGCCAGGGAGGCGCCGACGAGGAAGCGCAGCGCCCGGGCCACCCGGTCCGGCCGCCCGGCGCCGTGGCCGAACCCGATCACCGCCTGCGCCCCCGCCATCACGCCGAGGAGCGGCAGGGCCGCCACCATCACGAGCCGGAGCGCGATGCCGAGGCCCGCCACCGCGGCCTCGCCGTAGGCCGCCCCCGCCCGCACGAACAGCGCCATGGCGAAGGCCGCGAGCAGGCTCGAGGCCGTCACCGGCGCGCCGATCCGCAAGAGGTCGCCGAGGAGGAGCCGGGGGGCGGCCATGCGCCAGGGGGCGCGGAAGCGGATCCGCGCGTCCCCCCGCACGGTGGCGAAATGCCACGCGTAGGCGAGCGCCCCGGCGAGCTGCGACAGGAGGGCCGCCCAGCCCGCCCCGGCGGTGCCGAGGCCGAAGCCGAGGATCAGCACCGCGTCGAGCAGGATGTTGAGGCCGAAGGCCGCGACCATCACGGCGCCGCTGAGGGCGGCGAGCCCCTGTGCCCGCACCACGAAGCCGCCGACGATCATGACGAGCATCAGGGCGGTGCCGGCGGTGGAGAGGGCCGTGTAGGCGGAGGCCGCCTCGGCGAGCCCCGGCCCCGCCCCGAGGAGGCGCAGCCAGGCCGGCGCGTCGGCGAGGATCGCCAGCGTCAGGACGAGCCCGGCGGGGCCGACCAGCCAGAAGCCGAGGGCGGCGGCGTCCTCGGCGGAGCGCCGGTCGCCGCGCCCGAGCGCCCGCGAGACCAGCGAGGCCGCCCCGATGCCCGCGCCGTAGCCGAGGGCGGCCACGAGGAGCGTCACCGGGTAGGCGATGGCGATGGTGGCGATGGCGGTCGGCCCGAGATCGGCCACGAACCAGGCGTTCGCCAGCATCTGCAGCGAGTGCGCCGAGATCCCGAGGATCGCGGGGCCCGAGAGCCGCAGGATCAGCGGGATGACGGGCGCCCCGAGGAGGTCCGGTGCGGGCCGGCTCACGAGGCCAGCACGGCGGCAGGGCGGCGGGCGGCCCGCGCGGCCCCCTCGGCCTCCAGGATGGTGCCGGCGATCTCCGCGGCCCGCACGGGCAGGATCGAGAGCAGGGTCTCGGTCAGCCCGTGGGTGGCCTCCGACACCCCCTGGAGGTGGAGGGTCAGGTGCGGGTCGGCCCCGGCGAGGGGCAGCCGGTAGCGCCGGTCCACCGTCTCGCCGGCGAGGAACGGGCGCAGGGGTTCGAGCAGCGTCGGGATCGCGGACCGCACGTAGCCGGTGGCGAGGACCACGAGGTCGTAGGTCTCCGCCCGCGCCGTGTCCGAGAGCCGCTCCCGCAGGCTCACCCGCAGGCCCTCCGGCGCCGCGGCGACGGCCTCCGCGACGGTGCTGCGCAGGAGGCGGTTGCGGACCTCGCCCGTCACCGCCTCGGCGTAGAGGGTGGCGTAGAAGTGCTGGATCAGGTCGGCGTCGACCACCGCATAGTTGGTGGCGCGATGCCCCTCGATGAGCTCGGCCCGGATCTCCTCGGGGGCGCCGTGCACGCGGTCCACCGCCCCGGGGTCGAAGATCTCGTTGACGAAGGGGCTGTCGTCGGCCGGCCGCAGGGCGGGGGCGCGGATCGCGAGGTCGACCCGGGCCTCGGGGTAGCGCCGCCCGGCATCCACCGCGATCTCGACCGCGCTCTGGCCGCCGCCGATCACCAGGATGCGGGGCGCCGGCCGCTCGGCCGGGTCGCCGAGGGCCGCCGCGATGCCGGGCAGGTAGCCCGACGAGTGGATCACCCGGGCGTCCCCCGCGAGCGCCCGGAACGGCTCCGGGACGACGGGGTCGCCCCCTGCCGCCACGACGAGGTGGCGGCAGCGGCGCAGGGTCGCCGCGCCGTCCGGCCCGCGCGACTCCACCGAGAAGGCGACGAGGCGCCCGTCCCGGACCTCCGGGCTCACCGAGGCGACCCGCTCCCCGTAGACCGTGACGGCCGCGAAGTGCTCGGCCGCCCAGGCCAGGTAGTCGTTGTACTCGACGCGCGACGGGTTGAACGTCTTCAGGTTCAGGAAGGCGTTCAGCCGGCCCTTGCCGTGCAGGTAGTTGATGAAGCTGAACGGGCTCGTCGGGTCCCGCAGGGTCACGAGGTCCTTCACGAAGCTGATCTGCATGTCGGCGCCGGGCAGCATCATGCCCCGGTGCCAGCCGAAGCGCGGCTGGCCCTCGAGGAAGCGCATGCTCAGCCCCGGCGCCAGGTCGCGCAGGGCGATGGCGAGGGAGAGGTTGGCGGGGCCGAAGCCGATGCCCAGGATGTCGTCGGTGGCGTGGATCATCGTCGCGCCTCAGGCGAGCGGAACGGCGGGCGGGCGCGGCGCGGCATCCGCCGCGGCGGCGCCCGGCACCCAGAGCCGGTCGCGGAAGAAGTGGTCGCGCGCGAGCGCCACCAGGGCGGCCCGCTTGTGGGGGAAGTCGACCGTCGCGATCGTCGCGAAGCCGGAGCCGTGCAGGTTGCGGATCTGCTGGGCGTGGTCCGCCCGCGGCTCGCCGACGATGCGGCGCGTCCGGGGCTCGTCGAGGAACAGGAAGTGCATCAGCGACGGCAGCCAGGCCGAGAGGTAGGGCCTGCCCCGCACCGAGGCCTCGCCGATGGCGACGTGCCAGCCGCGGTCGTGGTCCCCCGCCTCGTAGAGGGCGCCGAGGCGGCTCTCCCTCGCCCAGTACAACTCGAAGTAGCCGAAGGGCTCCCCGTCGAGGCAGCCGAACAGGGGCAGGGTGTGGGGGTCGGCCTGCAGGCGCTCCAGGTAGGCCCGGTGCTCGGCGAGCGTGCCGCGCTCCTCCCACACGGCGGCGACGCGGGGGTCGTTCATCCAGGCGGAGAAGCGGGCCGCATCCCCGGCCTCCGTCATGGTGCGGAAGCTGAGGGTCCGGTCGAGCCAGGGGATCCGGCGGGCGTAGAGGGTCCCCTCCGGCGCTTCGGGCCGCAGCGGGTGGCGCCGGCCGTGGGTCTGCGTGTGCAGCTCGGGGAAGGGGGGCCGGGCCTGCGGCATCCAGGGGCCGGCGCATTGCCAGAGCAGGCCCGGCAGGATCTCGAAGGCCCCGCCGAAGCGCCGCGCCGCGCCCTGCGCGACGAGGCGCGCCCCCGCGCCGGGCCGCACGCCGGGATCGACCCGGATCCGCAGAACGCCCGGATCCTCCGCGGTGAGCGCCTCCGCCCGCGCCAGCAGGCCCGCGACCGCCGCGGCATCGTCCGGCGCCGCCTCGACCCTCAGGACCGGCTCCGCCGCGGTGCCGCACAGCTGCAGCCGCACCGCCTCGCCCGCGATCGTTTCGCCGACCCGCCTCACGCTCGCTTCCGCCCGCATCCGGCGCTCCCCGCTCGCGGCCGCAAACCCGCGGCCGATGATCCGTCTGCCTGATGACGGATGAGGCCCGGGCCGGTTCAGGGACCGGTTCAGGGGCCGGTTCGGGGATCGGCCCGGTTCCGGTCGGGCGCCCTGAACCGCCCCGCGGCCCGTTCGTCAGGAAGGGGCGGGCCCGGACAGGCGGCCGGACGCGGACGGGAGCGGGCTGGACACCACGATGGACACCGACTGGACGATGCAGCCCCTCGTCGTCGCCGCGAGCGGCCGGGGGCACCGGGCCCTGTGGCCGGCGGACCGAGCGCTGCCGGCCGGCTGGGCCCGGATCCACGGCCCCTCGGACCTCGCCGCCGCGCGGGCCTGGCTCGACGATCCGGCGAACAGGTCCGACCCGGCCCCTCGCGGCGACGCCCCGGAGGAGGGCCCGGGCTTCGAGTCCCTGCCGGCGACGCTGGCGCGCCTCGCCCGCGCCGAGCCCGAGGCGCCCGCCATCCTGTTCGGGGCGGAGACCGTGACCCGCGGCGCCCTCGACGCGAGCGCCGGCGGGATCGCCGCCGGGCTCCTCGCCCGCGGGGTCGGCCCGATCGTGGCCGTGGCGCTGGAGCGCTCGCCGCTCGCGATCGCCGCGTTCCTCGGGACGCTGCGGGCAGGGTCAGCCTTCCTGCCCCTCGACCCGGCCTATCCGGCGGCCCGCATCCGCACCATGCTGGAGGAGGCGGGCGCGGATGCGGTCGTCACGACGCCCGACCTCGCCCGCCGCCTCGACCTGCCGCCCGGGGCGGTCATCGACGTCGCGGCGCTCGGCGCACCCGCCGCGGCGGAGCCCGTCCTGCGCTCGGAGACCCCCGCCTACCTGATCTTCACCTCGGGCTCGACCGGCCGCCCGAAGGGCGTGCTCGTGGAGCACGGGCCGCTCGCCATGCACTGCCGCGCCACCGCCGCCGCCTACGAGATGGACGCGGCGTCCCGCGAGCTGCACTTCCTGTCCTTCGCCTTCGACGGCGCGCACGAGCGCTGGCTGACGCCCCTCTGCGTCGGCGCCAGCATCGTGCTGCGCGGGCCCGAGCTCTGGACCGCTGCCGAGACCCTCGCAATCCTGCGCCGCCACCGCTGCAGCCACGCGGGCCTGCCCACGGGCTACATCGGCCAGCTCGCCGAATGGGCCGAGACGATCGGCGAGGCGCCCCAGGTCGACGTCTACTCCTTCGGCGGCGAGGCCATGCCCCGCGAGACCTTCGCGCGCATCGGGCGGGCCCTGAAGCCGCGCCTCCTGATCAACGGCTACGGGCCGACCGAGTGCGTGATCTCGCCCCTCGTCTGGAAGGCGGCGCCCGGTACCGCCTTCACCGAGGCCACCGCGCCGATCGGGACGGCGGTCGGCGCGCGCCGCAGCCACGTCCTCGGCCCCGACCTCGAACCGGTGGCGCCGGGCGAGACGGGCGAGCTCTACATCGCGGGTGGCCTCGCGCGGGGCTACCTCGGCCGCCCGGCCGAGACGGCCCTGCGGTTCCTGCCCGATCCGTTCGGCCCGCCGGGCAGCCGCATGTACCGCACCGGCGACCGGGTGCGGGCGCGGCCCGACGGCAGCCTCGCCTACGCGGGGCGGGTCGACGATCAGGTCAAGGTCCGCGGCCACCGCATCGAGCTCGGTGAGGTGGAGGCGGCGCTGCGCGCCCTGCCGGAGGTCGGCGAGGCGGTGGTACTGCGCCGAGAGGCCCCGGGCGGCGCGAGCCTCGCGGGCTACGTCACCGCGGCGCGCGGGCGGCGGCCCGAGGCCGGACGCCTGCGGGCGGCCCTGGCCCGGCACCTGCCCGACTACATGGTCCCGGCCCGCCTCACGATCCTCGACCGCTTGCCCGTCACCCCGAACGGCAAGGTCGACCGCAAGGCTCTCCCGGATCCGGGAGCCGGGGAGGCGGCGATCCGCGCGCCCGGGACGGCGACGGAGCGACGGCTCGCGGGCATCTGGTCGGAGATCCTCGGCACCCCGGTGATGGACGCCGAGCGCCCGTTCTTCGCCCTCGGGGGCGACTCGCTGTCGGCGCTGCGCCTCGTCGCGCGGCTCCGGCTGATCGCGCCGGGCGGCGGCATCGGCGTCGCCGACCTCCTGCGCGACCCGACCATCGCGGCGCTCGCGGCCCGGATCGAGGCCGGGCGGGAGGAGGACGGCCAAGGAGCCGACGAAGGGGAGGGCGGGGGGCCCGGCACCCTCGCGCCGCTGGTGACGCTGAACGCGGGCGATGCCGGGAGCCCCCTCCTCGTGCTGTTCCCCGGCCTCCTCGTCAGCACCCGCGAGTACGAGCCCCTGGTGCAGAGCCTCGGGGCGGGGCAGGCGGCCGTCGGGTTCCTGTGCGCCTCCCTCGTCGAGGCACCGCGGCCGCTGCCCTCCGTGGCTGATCTCGCCGAGGCTTACGCGGCGCGGGTGCGGAGCCTGGCGCGGGGTCGCCCCTGCACCTTCCTGGGCTGGTCCTGGGGCGGCGTGCTCGCCTACGAGACCGCCTGCCGGCTCGGACCGGACGTACAGCTCGGCTTCGTGGGCATGCTCGACGCCTGCGGCCTCGAGGCGAACTTCGCGCCCGGCGCCGGACGGCCCGTCGCGACGGCGGAGCGCGCCGCCTTCGAGGAGCTGGTCGAGGCCTGGCTCGCCCGCTCCGCGATGCGGGCGGAGTGGGAGGCCCTGCGCGCCCGCGCGGACCCGGAGGCCGCCGTGCAGCTCCTGCGCTTCCTCGCCGCCGAGCCGCAGCCGCTCCCGGCCGACGGGCCGGAGGTGGGCAGCCGCGAGCGCATCCTCTGGACGCTGGTGGACCACGCGCTGCAGTTCCGCGACCTCGCGCTGACGCAGAGCGACGTGCCGGTGCGGTCCTTCGTGGCGAGCCGCTCCCGCGAGGCGGGACTGCCGGTGATCGACTGGGGCCGCCACACGGACCGCCTCCTCTCGGTCGAGACCGTGCCGGAGACCGACCACCTCGACATCGTGCTGTCGCCCGCCTTTCACGCCCGCTTCGCCCACTGGCTGCGGCCGTGGGCGGAGGCCGCCTGAGGCGCCCCCATGGTGAGCTTCGCGACCCTCCTCGATGCGCACCTCGCGATGCTGCGGGGGAGCCTCGTCGACGGGGTGGAGCCGGGGCCGGACGGGAGCCGCTACGCCTGGTCCGAGACGATCCCCGACCCGACCCTGAACTTCGCCGCCGGCCTGCGGACGCCCGCCGCCGCGGCCTTCGCCCGCGCCGCCGCGGCGGCGCACGGCCGCGCACCGGCGATCCTCGCGGAGGGCGAGGAGGTACTGCCCGCTCCCGGGGCGGCGACCGCCACCTACCCGGCCCGCTGGATGGTGCGGCGGACCGCGGTCACGGCCGCCGACGACCCGGCGATCAGCCGGCACGCGGGTGCGGTGCCGCCGCCGGCCTTCGAGGCGGTGTTTCGGGCGTCCTCCGACGAGCCGCTCGTGCACGAGCACATCACCCGGCACTACGTCCCGGCCCTGCGCAGAGCGGCGGCGCCCGCGCGGGTCGCGCCCGTCCATCTCGTCCTGCACCAGGCGGGCGAGCCGGCGGCCTGCGCGAGCCTCTACCGGCTGGGCCGTCTCGCCGGCCTCTACAACGTCAGCACCCGGATCGACCGGCAGCGCCTCGGCCTCGGCGCCCGGATCACCGCGGCGGCGGTGGCCGAGGCCGGGCGCAGCGGGGCGGCGCTCGTGTTCCTCCAGTGCCCGGCCGGCGGCCCCGTGGAGCGGCTCTACGCCCGGGCGGGCTTCGTGACGGCGTTCTCGCCGCGCCTGATCTGCCTGTGAGGCCCTGGCGATACGCCCGCCTGGCGCGTATTCATTCGGGCCCTGCAACTTGGGTTTGCCAAGTTTCCGGCCCCGAAGCGAGGTGTCATGGCCAAGCCGTCCGTCGACCCCGGCCGGATCGTGGCACCTCCCATCGACATGGCGGCGCTCGCGGAGGCGGTCGAGCGCTATCTCGCCGAACCGGCCACGGGACTGCACCGGATCGGTGCCGGCTTCAGCCTAGACCTCGCCGCCACGGTCGCGGCCGACCCCGCGACCTGCGCGCTGCTGGCGCAGCCTAGCCTGTCCCTGGCCGAGAAGCGCCGGATCCTCACCGGGCTGTTCCTGACGCATCTTCTGATGGGACGCGCCCCGTTCCCCTGACGGATCCGGGGGCGTGCGTCGGAATCCGTGCGCGGACGCACCCCGCAGTGCGCCCGGCGCGCATGGCTGGCCTCCCGCCGTCGGCGGTGGTGCCGGCGCGGGGCGGCGCACACATTCCGGGTGTCGCCCAACCCCATCGTCAGGATTTCAAGCCGTGGACCCGCTGACCGCGAAGACCCTCGTATCCGCCCTCCTGGTCTTCGCCATCGCCCTGTTCTCGATCGCCAGCTTCGAGGCCTTCCTCACGGAGATCGTGCGCGATCTCCGGAGCGCCCGCGCCGCGCGGAAGGCCGCCGAGCCGCTGCCGAGGCGATAGGGCGTCGCCCACCCGGGCGGTGACGGGCTTCGGGGTCTGCCCCCTGGCTCAGCCCGGGGGCAGCACGTCGATCTGGATCCCGGCGTAGTAGGCCGCGAGGTTCGCGATGTCGGCCTCGCTCAGCTCCTTGGCCACCACGTTCATGATCTCGTTGCGGCGGGTGCCGTCCCGGTACTCGGTCAGCGCCTTCACGAGGTAGGGCTCGACCTGACCGGCGAGGTTCGGCGCCTCGGGCAGCTTCGAGAGACCGTCCATTCCGTGGCAGGTCTGGCAGGCGCTGGCGCGCTTGCGGCCCGCCGCCGCGTCGCCCGCGCGGGCCGCGGACGCGGCCAACGGCAGGATCAGGCAGGCGGCGAGCAGGCAACGGAGGCGGTGCGGCATCGGGGATTCTCGCCGGGGTGGCTAGCCGAACGGGGCGGCCCGGCCGGGAGGCCGGGCGGCTGACTGCTTGCCGAAGCGGGCTACTTGCCCTCGTACGAGATCCGGTAGATCGCGCCGGCGGTGTCGTCCGAGACGAGCAGCGAGCCGTCGAGGAGCACGGCGACGTCCACGGGACGCCCGAGATACTCGCCGTCGCCGGTGAGCCAGCCCTCCGCGAAGGGCGTCGGCTGGCCGGCCTTGCCGTCCTTGTCGACGGGCACGAACATCACCCGCGCGCCGATCGGCTGCGTGCGGTTCCAGGAGCCGTGCTCGGCCGTGAAGATGCCGCCGCGATAGCTCTGCGGAAACATCTTGCCATTGTAGAAGGTCATGCCGAGATCGGCCGCGTGCGGCGGCAGCTCGGCCTGGGGCGACACCGCGTCCTTGGGCGGCGTCGCGTCCTTGTACTCGGCGGTGCGCACCTGACCGCCGCCGAACCAGGGGAAGCCGAAGTTCTCGCCGGCCTTGGCGGCGCGGTTCAGCTCGCCCGGCGGCTGGTCGTCGCCCATGCCGTCCACCTGGTTGTCCGTGAACCACAGCGTCTTGTCCGCGGCGCTGAAGTCCATGCCCACCGAGTTGCGGACGCCGGTGGCGTACACCTCCCGGTTCTTGCCGTCCGCGTCCATGCGGATGATGCCGCCGATGCCGGTCTTCGCGTAGAGGTCGAGCTTCTCCTTCGGCGGCACGTTGTAGGGCTGGCCGAGCGCGATGTAGGTCTTCCCGTCCGGACCGACGCGGCAGACCCGGGCGGTGTGGTTGTAGCTCTCCTCGGAGGCCGGGATCAGCTCGCCCTGCTTGACGACGACGCCCGCGGCGACGTCCGGGTTCTCGTAGAAGAACTCCGCCGCCGGGAAGGTCAGGACCCTGTTCTGCTCCGCCACCGTCAGCACGCCGTCGCGCGAGAAGCAGACGCCGTTGGGGATCTTGAAGTCGATGCCCGGCGCGAAGGCGCGCACCTCGTCGGCGACGCGGTCCTTGTCGCGGTCCGTCACGGTGTAGATCTTGGTCTTGCGCGTGCCCACGAAGACGACGCCGGCGTTCGGCCCCACCGCGAGGGCGCGCGCGTCCGGGACGACGGCGTAGAGGTCGATCTTGAAGCCCTCGGGGAGCTTCACCCGGGCGAGGTTCTTCCGGATCGCGTCGGCGCGGCGGCCCGTCTGCGGGATCTCCGGGGCGGCGGCCGTGCCGGTGCTCTGGAAGGCCTGGAGCTTCTCGAGATCGTCGGCCTTGGCCTTGGTCTCCGCGGGGGCGGCCCCCTGCGCCAGGGCCGAGCCGCTCAGCACGAGGGAACTTGCGCCCGCGAGCAGCAGGGCGAGGGTCAAGCGTCGCATCGTCGTCCTCCCAGGAGCCGCCACCTTGCGCCGGGCGGTCACGGGGAATCCATAGGGGGCCGTCCCGCCGCTGCAAGGTCCGTGCGTGACGCTCGCCTGACAGGTCGAGCTCGGCTGACCGGGGCGGAACGTCGCATGAGGACGGCCCGGGCTATCGGCGACGCGCTCCGGAAACCCGCCCCCCTTTGCGCGGTTCACCCCACGCGAACGGGGCGTGGAGGAAACGGCACATGAGGGCACTCGTCTGGCACGCGACGCAGGACATCCGCTGCGACACGGTCCCCGACCCCGAGATCGAGCACGAGCGCGATGCGATCATCAAGGTCACCGCCTGCGCCATCTGCGGCTCGGATCTGCACCTCTACGACCACTTCATGCCCGGCATGAAGGCCGGCGACATCATGGGCCACGAGACCATGGGCGAGGTGGTGGAGACCGGGAAGGGAATCAACGGGGCGCTGAAGAAGGGCGACCGCATCGTCGTGCCCTTCACGATCATCTGCGGCGAGTGCGACCAGTGCAAGCGCGGCTTCTTCTCGGTCTGCGAGCGCACGAACCGCAACAAGCACATCGCCGCCAAGGCGTTCGGGCACACCACCGCGGGCCTGTTCGGCTACACCCACCTCACCGGCGGCTACCCAGGCGGGCAGGCCGAGTACCTGCGCGTGCCCTACGCCGACAAGACCCACATCAAGGTGCCGGATTCGCTGACCGACGAGCAGGTGCTGTTCCTCAGCGACATCCTGCCGACCGGCTGGCAGGCGGCCGTGCAGTGCGAGATCGAGCCTACCGACACGGTGGCGATCTGGGGCGCAGGGCCCGTCGGGCAGATGGCGGTCCGCTCCGCGATCCTCCTCGGGGCCAGGCAGGTGGTCTGCATCGACCGGGTGCCCGAGCGCCTGGAGATGGCGCGGGCCGGCGGGGCGATCACCATCGACTTCTCCACCGAGAGCGTGATCGAGCGCCTCAACGAGCTCACCGGCGGCAAGGGCCCGGAGAAGTGCATCGATTCCGTCGGGCTCGAGGCGCACGCCACGGGCACGGTCGACGCCATGTACGACCGCGCCAAGCAGGCGGTGATGCTGGAGACGGACCGCCCCCACGTCCTGCGCGAGATGATGTACGTCTGCCGCCCCGCCGGGGTGATCTCGGTGCCGGGCGTCTACGGCGGGCTCCTCGACAAGATCCCGTTCGGGGCCTTCATGAACAAGGGCCTGACCATGCGCACGGGCCAGACCCACGTGAACCGCTGGACGGAGGACCTCGTGCGACGGATCGATGATGGCCAGATCGACCCGTCCTTCGTGATCACCCACCGCATCGGCCTGGAGGAGGGCCCGGAGATGTACCGCACCTTCCGGGACAAGGAGGACGGCTGCATCAAGGTCGTGATCCGGCCCTGATCCCGGAACGGAGGAGGTTTCCCATGCGCTACGAAGGACCGCGCTCCCGCCGGCCCGGCCACCCGGACGAGGCGACCGACCGCCTCGCCCGGGGCCTCGGGTGGTTCTCGATCGGCCTCGGCCTCGCCGAGCTCCTGGCGGGGCGCAGCCTCGCCCGGGGCCTCGGCCTCGAGCGGCACACGGAGCTGATCCGCGCCTACGGCGTCCGCGAGATCGGGACCGGGGTCGGCATCCTCACCGCGGACGACCCGACGCCCTGGATCTGGGGGCGCGTGGCGGGGGACGCCCTCGACCTCGCGACGCTCGGCACCGGGCTCACCCGGCGCAACCCGCGCCTCGACGGCCTCACCCTGGCCCTCGCGGCGGTCGCGGGCGTCACCGTGGTCGATGCCCTCTGCGCCCGGGCGCTGAGCGGCGAGACCCGTCAGCCGGTGCGCCCGCCGTTCGACTACACTCGCCGCAGCGGCTACCCCCGGGGCCTCGCCGCCTCCCGCGGCGCAGCGCGGGACTTCGTGGTGCCCGAGGGCGTTCGCACGCCCGACCTGCTGCGCGCCTACGCGGCCTGATCGGCTACTGGAAGAGGCCCGCCCGCATCCGGTCGATGTAGGCGCCCTCGAACGTCGACGGGCCGACATGGGCGATCGGCTCGTCGACGCAGGCCCAGATCTCGCCGCCGGCCGCCGTCCAGCGGTGGCAGAAGGACTTGTCCTCGCTCAGGAAGTTGCCGTCCTGGGCGCGGTGGGGCGAGAAGCACTGGTGCACCGGCTCCGCGATCCCCATCGCGGCGTAGGGCGACTGGTTCGGCGGGCTCGTCAGGTCGGGATAGGCGGCGCGCAGGCGCTCGAAGGCGGCACGGCGGATCAGCATGATGCCGGTGCCGATGCTGTTGACCCGCACGAACCCGTCGGTGACGCGGTACTGCGGGTGCTCGGGGCTGCCCTCGCGCACCATGTCGTTGCCCGCCACGTAGTCGAGGGCGAGGCGCTCGGCGAGCTCGGGGTCGTCGACGCGGCGCGCCATGGCGTGGAAGCGGGCCGCGTCGCGCCGGCGGAAGGGGCAGAGCGCCGCGGTCACGTCCTTGTCGAAGGCCAGCATCCGCTCGACGAGCCGCGGCTCGAAGCCCATGTCGGCATCGACGAAGAGCAGGTGCGTGAGGGCGGGGTTTCCCATGAACTGGGCCGCGAAGTAGTTGCGCACCTTGTAGATGTCGGCGATCGAGACGCAGGAGACCGAGATCCTGACGTCGCGGCCCCCGAAGGCGTGCCCCTTCAGCTTCAGCATCGCGCCGAAGTAGGTCGTCGTCACCATCTCGCCCGCGCACGGTGTGCAGACGAGCATCCGGACCGGATCCATGCGTGGGCCCCCGAAGCAGCAGAGGGCGCTTATAGGGGCCTGCCCCGGACGGAGCCAGCGGGCAACCCCACCTCTTGCCTTGATCCCCACTCGCCGCCGGCCTACGCGGGGCGCTCCCGCAGAACCCAGATGGCCGCCGGAGCCCACCATGAAGCAGCGCGACGCCATCATCGCCTGGACGCCCGCGCGCTGGGCCGAGCTGAAGCCCGAGACCGCCGGCCGGGTCGAGGTGCTGCCCCATCCCGACACCGGGGGCCGCGCCCGCGCCTACATGATGCAGGCGGGGGCCGGCTCCTCGGCGTTCCGGGCGCTGCCGGAGGAAGCGCAGCTCCTGCGGATGTTCATCGACTTCCAGACCCTCGTGGTGCGCGACGGCATCGACCCGCAGGTCGCCCACGCGGCCTTCCTGGCGATCGACGAGTACCGGTTCCGGATCGCTCCGGACACCGAGGGTGCGGCGTTCGAGGACCCGCCCGAGGAGGATTGAGGGCTCGACACCCGCCCGGGCGCCCTAACTGTGGGTTGGCCGATCCCTCGTTCCCGCGAGCCCGACGTGCCCCTGACCCGCCGATCCCTGATGGCCGCCGCAGCCCTGACGCCGATCGCCCGCGCGCAAGCGGCGAACCAGGCGGGGGATGAGGGTGGGCTCATCCGCCGGCCGATCCCGTCGAGCGGCGAGAGCCTGCCGGCGCTCGGCATCGGCACCTCCCGCCGCTACGAGGTAGAGCCGAGCCCCGAGAAGGTCGCGCCCCTGCAGGAGGCGGTGGAGCGCTTCGTGGCCCTCGGCGGCTCGGTGATCGACACCGCCCCGAGCTACGGCACCGCCGAGGACGTGCTCGGCCGGATCTTCTCCGCCACGGGCCTGCGTGACAAGGTGTTCCTGTGCAGCAAGGTCAGCGAGCCGGGGCGCGAGGCCGGCGCCGCGCAGGTGGCCCGCTCCTTCGAGCGGATGGGCGTGAAGACCATCGACCTCGTGGCCGTGCACAACCTGATCGACACGCAGGCGAACCTCGCGAGCCTGCGCGACCTCAAGGCGCAGGGCCGCATCCGCTACGTCGGCGTCACGGTCTGGCGCGATGGCCAACTGCCCGACCTGGAGCCGGTGATGCGCCGGGAGGCCCTCGACGCCATCCAGGTCAACTACGCCATCGACAACCGGGCCGCGGCCGAGCGCATCCTGCCGCTGGCGGCCGAGCGCGGCATGGCCGTGATGGTCAACGTGCCCTTCGGGCGCGACCGCCTGCTCAAGGCCGTGCAGGGGCGGGAGCTCCCGCCCTGGGCGGCCGAGTTCGACTGCCGCACCTGGCCGCAGTTCTTCCTAAAATACGTGCTGGCCAACCCGGCCGTGACCTGCCCGATCCCCGGCATGGCCAAGGTGTCCTACATCGAGGACAACCTCGGCGCGGCCCGCGGACGGCTGCCGGACGCAGGCCAGCGGGCCAAGATGGAGGCCTTCATCGATGCGCTCTGACCCGACACGCCGCCGGCTCCTGCTCGGCACCGCCCTCGCCCTCGGCCTCGCCGCTCTGCCGGCCCGCGCCGCCGAGCCCATCCGCATCGGCATCATCGGCGCCGGCAACATCGGCGGTACCATCGGGGGGCTCTGGGTGAAGGCCGGGCACCCGGTGATGTTCGCCTCCCGCCACCCGGAGGAGTTGAAGGGGCTCGTCGAGAGCCTCGGCTCCAACGCGAGCGCCGGCACGCCAGAGGAGGCGATCCGCTTCGGGCAGGCCGTCTTCGTCGCCGTGCCCTACAAGGCCTATCCGCAGCTCGCGGCCGATCACGGCGCGTCGCTGAAGGGCCGCATCGTGATCGAGGCCGGCAACGCCACCCAGGCCCGCGACGGCGACCTCTACGCCGAGGTGCAGCGGGACGGGATCGGCGCCACCTCCGCGCGGTACTTCGCGGGGGCGCGGCTGGTGCGCGCCTTCAACGCCGCGAACTACAAGATCTTCGCCGCGCAGGCGAACCGGCCGGCGCCCCGCATGGCGATCCCGATCGCGGGCGACGACCCCGATGCCCTCGACGTGGCCAAGCGCCTCGTCGCGGATGCGGGCTTCGACCCCGTGGTGGTCGGCCCGCTGAAGGCCGCCGACACCTTCGCGATGGGATCGCCGGGCTTCGGCCACGTCCTGCCGGCGCCGGAGCTTCGGGCGAAGCTCGGGCTCACGCAGTGACGGGCGCCGGCGCGGAACCGGCTCCCACCCCCAGCGCCTTCGCCCGGCTCGTCGGGATGCGCCCCGGCGAGGGCCCGGCGCTCGCGTGGTCCTGGGCCTACATCTTCGCGATCCTGGCGGCCTACTACATGCTGCGGCCGATCCGCGACCAGATGGGCGTGGCCGGCGGCATCGAGAACCTGCCCTGGCTGTTCACCGCGACCCTGGTGGGGATGCTCGCCCTCAACCTGCCCTTCGCGTGGCTGGTGAAGACCCTGCCGCGCGCCCGCTTCGTGCCGCTGACCTACCGGTTCTTCGCCCTCAACATCCTCGTCTTCGCGGCCGCCCTCTACGCGGCGCCGCCGGATTGGGACGTGTGGATCGGGCGGGCGTTCTTCGTCTGGCTGTCGATCTTCAACCTGTTCGTGGTGTCGATCTTCTGGGCCACCATCGTCGACGTGTTCACGAGCGAGCAGGGCAAGCGCCTGTTCGGCTTCATCGCGGCGGGCGCGACCCTCGGGGCCATCGCGGGCTCCGCCACCACGGCGATCCTCGCCCGCGACGTGCCGACCTGGGCGCTGATGCTCGGCGCGGTGGTGCTGCTCGAGGCCGCCGTGTTCAGCATGCGGGGCCTCGCCCGCCTCTCGGACCGCCTGAACCAGACCCCGACGCCGCAGGCGCGCGAGGCCATCGGGGGCGGCATCGTCGCCGGCATCACGCGCACGCTCGCCTCGCCCTACCTCCTCAACATCAGCCTGTTCCTGCTGCTGTTCTCGATCACGTCGACCTTCCTGTACTTCCAGCAGGCCGAGATCGCGAAGGCGAGCTTCCCGGACAGGAACGCCCAGCGGGCCTTCTTCGCCACCGTCGACCTGATGGTGAACGGGCTCACCCTCGGCATCCAGTTCCTGCTCACGGGGCGGATCGTGCGGCGCATCGGCGTCGGGCCGACGCTGGCGCTGCTGCCGCTCCTCAGCATCGTCGGCTTCGCGGCGCTGGCCACCGCGCCGACCATCACGGCGATCGTCGCCTTCCAGGTGCTGCGGCGGGCCGGCAACTTCGCGATCAGCCGACCGATCCGCGAGGTGCTGTTCACGGTGGTCTCGCGGGAGGATCGCTACAAGGCCAAGAGCTTCATCGACACCGTGGTGTACCGCCTCGGCGACCAGCTCGGCGCCTGGTCCTACGCCGGCCTCGGGGCGTTCGGGTTCGGCGCGGCCGCGATCTCGCTGGCCGCGATCCCGCTCTCGGCCCTGTGGCTCGCAAACAGCCTCTGGCTCGGCCGGGCCCAGGGCGCGCGGCAGGCCGAGCAGGCGGAGCCCGAGGGGCGGGACGCCGAGGCGGCCTGAGGCCCGCGCGTCAGGAACGCTGCACCGGGACCGGCACGGGCCGCAGGGCGGGACGCAGGGTGCGTCCCGCGGAGGCCCAGCCGAGCATCGCCAGCGCCGCGAGCACCGAGCAGCCGACGATCCCGTCGCTCAACCACTCCGTCACGTCGAGGAACACCATGGGCTCGCCCTCCGATTCACCTCGGAAGACTGGGCCGCGAGGGTAAACGAGATCTTAACGCGCCTCGCTCCGCGGGGCGGGCGCGGCGGCCTCCTCGGGGGCCGTGGGATCGACCGGCCGCGAATCCGCGTTTGTCAGGCCGGGACGGGGCCGAGCCCGGGCCCGGGTGCCTCGGGCACGAGGGCCCGACAGGGGGCTCGTGGGGTCCACGAGGGGCTTCCGGAACCGGCCCCCGTCGCGTAGAGGAACCGCCCCCGCGGACCGATGCCCGTTAAGCGAGCCTTAACCATGCGGACTCGAACCTGCCGGGATACGGGCGGAGCGACCCCCGGGACCCGGACCCGAGGGAGAGAGGTGAGCGTGATCGTCCCTCGCCGCAGACCGGCCGGCCTCGGCGCCGCCGCGGTGCTCCTCGGCCTCTTCGCCGGCACGCCCGCAGCGGCCCAGGAAGCTTTGGCCCAAGAGGCTTCCGCTCACGAGCCCCTGTTCCTGCGCATCCGCCCGCAGGCCGACGGCGTCGCGGCAGCGGGCCGCGAGGCCGACGCCCTCGCGGCGGAGATCCGGGCGGCTCGCGCGGCACGGGAAGCGGTGTGGGAGCGCAGCAACGCCCGCGCGCGCCTCGCCATCGCCTCCGTCTGCACCGGCTGCCTCGCGGCGCCGGAGCGCCGCCCCCGGGAGCCGCCCGACCCGGCGCAGCCGGTGACGGCCTCCGCGCCGCCCGACCCCGTCACCCGACCCGAGGCGGCCCCCGCCGGCCGCCTCGCCGCCACAGAGACCGAACGAGGTGAGCCATGACGCAAGCGCATCCGACCAGCGGCGCCACGCCGGACCCGAACTGCCCCGTCTCCCTCGACCTCCTCGGCGAGGTCTACCGGGCCGACGAGTACGACCTGCCGGAGATCCTCGGCCGGATCCCGCCGCTCACCCGGGCGAAGCTCGCCGCCTACCTCTACGGCAAGAGCCACATGCACCAGCTCGGCCTCGCCGTGGCCCGCGCCTGCGAGCGCGAGGACCTGGTGCGCGCGGCCGGCGAGATCGGCTCGGTGATCCACGGGCAGGCGCACCTGAAGCCGTCCCGCCCAGCCCCGGCCCCAGCCCCGGCGCCTGGCGCCAAGAAGGCCGCCGCCAGCGCCCCGAAGAAGATCAGCCTCGGCGGCTCGGCCGCCAAGGGCCGCAGCTTCGACTGGTGAGGCCGCCGCGATGCGCCCGGGCCCGGAACATCCGGGCCCGAGCTTGGCTTTCACCTCACCGGTGCTACGAAGCTCCGGAGCGCGACGTTCGGGGCGCGAAGTTCGGGGGATGCATGTTCGGTCCGTGGTGGAAGCTCGGCCTCGATGCGACCATGCTGGCGTTCGAGTCGCAGCAGGTGATCGGGATGCGTCTCCTGAAGCTCTCGGCGGGGGGCGCCGCGGCGCAGGTCGAGGCGCAGCGCATGGTCACCGAGAAGATCGCGGCGGCCGGGGAGGCGGCCTTCCTCGTCGCCTCCGGCGGCTCCACCGCCCGGGTGGTCGCCGGCTATCGCCGCAAGGTGCGGGCGAACGCGCGCCGCCTGTCGCGCGGCTGAGGCCGAGGCCCTGCGGCGCCCGGCCGAGCTTGACGCGTGACAGTTGCATTCCGGTTGCACCGCGGAACCGTTTTAACCATCCCTTAACCATGCGCTCCCATCGTTCCCGAGGGATGGATCGGGAGACCTGCATGGACCACATCATCGAGCAGCGCGTGCGCGAGCGCGCCTACTACATCTGGGAGGGCGAGGGCCGGGTGTTCGGCCGGGCGGAGGCGCACTGGCTGCGTGCCGAGGCCGAGCTCCGTCCGTCCGCGACAGCGTCCACGACGGCGTCCGCGGGCGCGTCCAAGGTGTCCGGGGCGGTGTCCGAGGGAACCGCGAAGCCGGCCCCGAAGCGTGCCGCCGCCAAGCCGGCGCCCGCCGCGAAGCCGGTGCTCGCCGCGAAGCCGGCGCAGAAGGCCAAGGTCGCCGCCAAGCCGGCCGCCAAGGCTGCGGCCGAGCCGGCGGTCAAGGCTGCGGCCAAGCCCGCCGCGAAGGCCCCGGCGCGGACCCCGAAGGCGCCCGCCGCGGCGCTCGCCAAGGTTGCGGCGAAGGCCGCGCGCGGTTCCACCGGCGCCGCGCTCCACTGACGCTCGCCGCCGGCGACCCCGCGAAAAGGGCCCGCCCCGAAGAGGGGCGGGCCTTCGCGCGTCGGGAGCCTTCGGAACGGGGGCGAACCTTCGGAACGGAGGCGAACCTTCGCCGTTGACGAGCACGCGACCCGAGCACCATCCGTCGCCAGGAGAGGCCCCATGCGCATGATCCACCCCGCCCTCCTGGCCCTTGCGGGCCTCGGCCTCGCGAGCGCCGCAACCGCGCAGCCCGTGACCTATTACGGGCACACGCCCGCCATCGGCCTCGTCGGCCCCAACGTGCCCGTCACGGTCGGGGGGCGCGCGCCCTGGAGCCGGCCGTGGGAGTACGATTCGGGCGGCGACAACGACCGCCGGCCGGAACTCGACTACTACCAGCAGGGGCGCGGCCAGCAGACGGGCGGCCCCGCCCGCAACCTCCTGCCCGACGACGGCCTGCACCTCTTCCCGCGCTGAGCCGATGCGCGCGCCCGAGGCCGTCATCTTCGACATCGACGGCACGCTGCTCGACAGCGTGGACCTGCACGCCGCCGCCTGGGTCGAGGCCTTCCGGCACTTCGGGGTCGAGACGGATCCGGCGGTGGTGCGCCGCCAGATCGGCAAGGGTGGCGACCAGCTCATGCCGGTCTTTCTCCCGGAGGTGCGCGTCGCCCGCGAGGGAGAGACCATCGAGGGCTTCCGCTCCGACCTCTTCGCCCGCGAATACCTGCCGCGGGTGAAGCCCTTCCCGGGCGTGCGGGCCCTGTTCGAGCGGATCCGCGCGGAGGGGCTCACCATCGCGCTGGCCTCCTCGGGCAAGGAATCCGAGGTGGCGCACTACCAGGAGATCCTCGGCATCGGCGACCTCGTGGCCGTGGCGACGAACTCCGACGAGGCGGACCGCTCGAAGCCGCACCCGGACATCTTCGAGGCCGCGCTCGCCAAGCTCGCGCCGATCGCGCCGGCCGCCGCCGTGGTGGTGGGCGACACGCCCTACGACGCCGAGGCCGCCGGGAAGGCGGGGCTCGCCACCATCGGCGTCCTCTGCGGCGGCTTCCCGGAGGCGGACCTCAGCGCGGCGGGCTGCATCGCGATCTATCGCGACCCGCAGGACCTCCTCGACGGGTTCGACGCCTCGCCGCTCGCCCGGCGCTGAAAGCCGGAATTCCGGGCCCGCGGGAGATATCCCCGACATTCAAGGCCGGTGTTGCGGCGATGCGACATCGGTAACGTGCCGGCTACGGATTCGCGCGGAAATGACTGGTGCGGCGCGGGCGGAGGGACTAACCGGGCCCGCGCTCAACCGCACCGTGGCTCACCCCGAGGACCAGCCGGATCATGCGTCAGACGAACCAGTCGACGTCCCAGCCGAACCCCATCCTGTCGCAGCTCCACGCCAAGCCGCTGCACCAGCAGATCGCCGAGGCCGTCCAGAACCGGGCGACCCCGATCAGCCAGCTCCTGCGCCTGATGTCCGCCCTCGACGCGGAGCCCGGCGCCAACGAGAACCTGCGCCTGCAGCTCCGCACCCGCATCGGCGCGCCGCTGACCGCCTGACCACGACCCCAGGGTCTCCGGGAGGGCGGGTCGAACGGGCTCGTTCGGCCCGGGACCGTCTACCGCCCCCAAAGGCACGCCGGCGGCGTGCGGATCGCCTGACCCGGCAGCCCGATCGCTTCGCGCTGCCGTGTCAGGGCTCCGCGGCCGCAGCGCGGCCGACATCGAAGCGGAACTGGCGGCCGATGAACACGGAGCCGGCGCGCGTGAGGTGGTCGCGATCGAACTGGATCGGTGCGCCGTCCTCGGTCCGGAGAATGCAGTCGTCGGGGCAGAGCATGGCGTAGACCGAGACGTAGCGACTCCCTTGCGGGAAGGTCGCGCCGGCTAGAGCCGCGTCGGTCGTCGCGGCCTCCGGAATCCGGTGCTGGCGGGCGAAGCTTGCCAGGTCGCGGTTGTCCCGGATGCCGATGGCGAGCACGCGCGGAAGCGTCATGTCGTACTCCACGCTCGGCCCCGCGATGACGACGTCGCCGACGTGCCGGCTCAGGTACCGTACCGTGTCCCGGAGCTCCCCGATCTCGTCCCGCTTCCATTCGGCGGAGAGCACGACGCCGTCGAGGTGGGCTTCGGGCACGAACCGGAACAGGACATCCTCGATCAGGTCCTTGCAGCGCTGAATGTCCCAGGGCTTGCGCGGCAGGGTCGGGTGGCAGCCGGCCGCCGTCGCCTGGAGGAAGTTGATCTCGGGGTGGGCGTCGGTGAGGCCGGCGAAGAGATGGGCCGCGTGGCTGTCGCCGATGAGGAGGTAGTTCCTGCGCGTGGCCGACAGCTTCAGGCATCCCTCCCTGTCGAACTGCGTCGTGAGGAGCTTCGGGGTCAGGAAGCAGCTTCCGCTGCGCATCAGCCCGTCGTGGTCGTAGTTCTCGTAGGCCTGCATGGCGCCGGCTTCGGCCGGCACCCTGTTCACGAGCCGACCCAGGGGTCCGATCACCAGGGCCAGGG
This sequence comes from Methylobacterium sp. A54F, assembly GCF_053346035.1. NCBI lineage: Bacteria > Pseudomonadati > Pseudomonadota > Alphaproteobacteria > Hyphomicrobiales > Methylobacteriaceae > Methylobacterium > Methylobacterium sp. A54F. The sequence goes on from NZ_JBKFBF010000020.1 coordinate 26,591, forward strand.
CGGCCACGGCCGTCATCGCGGCGAGCCCGCAGGCCACGGTCGGCCGTGCCGCGAAGGCCTGCGGGCGCCGGAAGGGCCGCTCGATGAAGCGCTCCGACAGGGCCGCCACGACGAAGCAGACCGCGATCACGGCCAGGCGCTGATGGCCGTTGCCCGGGTGCACCGACTGGATGAAGACCGTGATCGGCCAATGCCAGATGTAGAGCGAGTACGAGATCAGCCCGACATAGACGATCGGCCTCACGCTCAGGAGACGCGCCGTCGCCGTCCTGTGCTCCTCGCCCGCATGAATGATGGCGGCTGCGCCGAGGCACGCCGCCGCCGCGCCCGGACCGGGAAAGAGGGACAGGGGGGAGAGCAGGACGACGCTGGCCAGGATCAGGCCCAGGCCGATCACCGCGAGGCATTCGCACAGGAACCGCGAGCCGATGCGCGGTACGGCGCCGATGGCGAGCAGGGATCCGAGCAGCAGCTCCCAGCCGCGGGAGGGCAGGAGATAGAAGGCCGCGCTTCGGTCCACCGTCAGTTGCTGCCACGACACGACGAAGCTTGCCAGGGCCAGCAGCCCGATGACGGCGATGCTCGTGCGCCTGGAGACGCGGCGCAGAAGAAGCATCACGAGCGGCAGGAAGATGTAGAACTGCTCCTCCACCGAAAGGGACCAGGTGTGCAGCAGAGGGTTCCAGTCGAGGTGGCTCGAAAAGTATCCCGCCTGGGTATAGAAGTATATGTTGGAGGCGAAGACGACCGAAGATATGACGCTGGCACGCAGGGCGCTCAACTCGGCCGGGAATAGTACACGGAGCCGGCAACGCAGCAGAAGACGAACACCGCAAACAGCGCCGGGAAAATGCGCAGGATCCGCCGCTTGTAGAAATCGACCAGGCTGTAGCGGTCCTCCGCAACCTCCGTGAAGACGATCTTCGTGATCAGGTAGCCGGAGATCACGAAGAACACGTCGACGCCGACGAAGCCGCCGGGTGCGATCCGCGCGTAGCCGCAATGGAACAGGATCACCGGCAGGATCGCGACGGCCCGGAGGCCGTCGATATCGGACCTGTGTCGAAGCATGGGCAGGCTCCCCTGATCGTTGGCTCCAGGCACGAACCCGACCGAGCCGGATGAACGGCACGGGCCGGGTTCATGGCGCCTCTCCCGAAGGCGCGATCGGCCGTCGGACAGGACGGCTTGCTGTATTCACACACCCAGCAACATTGTAAGTTACTGCATTCCAGGCGCATCGACTGCTAAGCCAGGTCGGGAGCAGGTTGGCCATACGTCTTTCGGGGGAGGAAGACCTGAGCCCGGAGACTGCGCTCGACCCGTGGGATGGGGAGCAGCCGGTTCGCCCGCGGGCGTCGGGCGCGGGGGTCCGGATAGGCCGAAAGCCGGCGCCGGGCTTGTCGGCCCGCGACGAACCGGGGCGGCGGATCGTGGGATAGCGGACCGCCGGGCACAGCGGTCCTGGAGCCGTGGGCGCCGGGCTTGCGCGCACCGGCCTGCCTGCTCACGCACCAGCGACCGGCAGGGCGCAGGCGGCACCCACCCGACGTCGGACGGCTACGGCCCGCGGACAGGGGAGCCTTTCATCCGGGCCTCGGCCCCGTGAGGGTCCCTTGGCGGATTACCCACGCCGGCGCCGTCGGGGCTCGCCGCGCTTCATGCAGGCCATGTAGATCTGGCGGCCGATGGCGTGAGGCCCGAGCCCCTGCGGATCCGGCACGGAGAAGACCCGCGCCCGCGCCTCGTTGCGGCAGGCGGCATCCTGCGCGCTGCGGATCGGCGGCTCGGCCAGGGCGGGGCTGCCGAGGAGGAGCACGAGGCAGCCGAGGGACAGGCCCGCGACGCGAGACCGGGGCGACGGCGGGGTGCAGGTCCGTCGAGCGGTCTTCGGCATGCGCGTATCCTCCTGCTGTCGCGTCTCGCGGCGGGCCCGGAACGGCGCCGCCCCGCGGGAAACCAGGGGTGGAACTAGGGCGCGGGGCGGCACGGTGAAGCTTTTCACCGGGTCCGGCTTTCGCCGGGCCTCGTCAGGGCGCCACCCACAGGCAGCGGCCGGCCGCCTGCACGCTCAGGCACTCGTAGGGCGCGCCACCGATGAGCGCCCGCCGCTCGACCGCCCCGACCGCCTCCCGGGGCAGCAGGCGGCACCCCGGGCGGGTGCCGACCGCCCCCTCGGCCGCCGCCCGATCCTCGTGCGCGGACGCGAGCAAGAGGCGAAGGTCGACGAGTTCCGTGCAGGCCAGGACCGAATCGCCGGCCGCCGGCCCGGCTCCCGCGGGCCCGGCCACGAGGCACAGGGCGAGGACGGGCAGGGCTGCGGCGAGGGCGAAGGGGCGGACGAAGGGGAGGGCGCGCGGGCTCATGGCCCGGGCATAACTCGCGTCCGGCAGGGCCACGGCAAGGGCCACGGCAAGGGCCACGACAAGGGCCACAGCATGGGGCCGACAGCGTCACCGGAGACGGCGTCCGTCGACGCTCCGACACGCGTCCGGCGCCCCCGGCCGCTCCGTCAGCGTCCCTTCCGCTCGCCGGCCGGGCGCTCGGGCGCGGCCTTGTCGGCGCTCCCCCTGGGTGCGGCCCGGCGCTCCGGCGGGGCCGGCGGCACGAGGGTGCCGGCGACCACCCAGTGGCAGGCGCTGGTGCCCTGGATCTCGACGCAATCGTAGGCGTCGCCCCCGAGGGTGATGTGCTCGCCGAGCGCCACGGCGCGCTCCCGCGGGATCGCCGCGCAGCCGAGGTGGTCGGCCTTCGGGTCGGCGAGCCGGGCCGTGACGGCGGCGCGGTCGCCCTGCGCGGCGCGCAGCACGAAGCGGAGGTTCGCGAGCGACGGACAGCCGATCGCCGGTGCCTCGCCGGCGGGGGCCGGCCGGGCCGCAGGCTTCTGGCCCGTTGCCTGGCCCACGGCCTGGGCCCGCGCGTCGAGGGCGAGGAGGACGAGGCCGGCCGCGAGCGCGGCGCGGGTGATCGTGGGGCGTCTCGTTGCGAGCGGCATGGCGCTGCCTAGCACGGCCGCCCCGGGCGCCGCCAACCGGGCCGCCAACCGGGCCGCGCGAGGCGTCCCATCGGGCCGCCGGGGAGCCGTCATGCGCGGGCGGCCCCGAGCTTGCCGAAGCGCTTGATCGCCCGGTCGCGGCGCAGGCGCGAGAGGCGGTCCAGCCAGAAGATGCCGTCGAGCTGGTCGATCTCGTGCTGCAGGCAGGCGGCCCGGAAGCCCTCCGCCTCCGTCTCGTGCGCCGCCCCCGCGAGGTCCCGGAAGCGCACCCGGACCGCGCGGGCGCGCTCCACCGCCTCGGTGACGCCCGGCATCGAGACGCTGCCCTCCGGCGCGGAGACCCGCTCGGGCGAGGCCCAGACGAGCTCGGGGTTCACGAGGATCTCGGCCGCCGTGCCGGGCTCCGGGCGCAGCACCACGACCCGCAGGGCGACGCCGAGGTGCGGCGCGGTGAGGCCGGCCGCCCGCGCCGCGTCCAGGGTGTCGCGGACGTCGTCGGCGAGGGCGGCGAGGGCCGCGTCGAAGGCCGCGGCGGGCAGCGCCGGCCGGCGCAGCAGGGGGCTCGGATAGGTGACGAGGGGTCGGGCGGGCATCGGCGGCTCGGGTCGGGGGGCTGGAAGGCGGGACGGGAAGGCAGGGCGGGAGGGCGGTTCTTGCGGACGGGTGGACCGCCGGGCGAATCCGCGGCGAAAGGGCGCTCGCGCAGCCGAGCGGCGCATAGCCGCTCTCGCGCTGAGATTTCAAGCTCGTCCTCAGACGACTTTCGATTGCACAGGTGCGCGCGGCGGCACCCCAATAGGCTGGCATCGGGCCTCGGAATCAGGATCAAAGTTTGGAACGATCGCGGATCTTCGGTGTTGGCCCCCGAACCATCGAAGGAGATTCCTGTGAAGACCTTCCTTGCAGGCGCCGCCATCCTGGCCGCCACCTTCACGACCACCGTTCCGGCCTCCGCCCAGCGGATCGATCTCGGCTACGGGGGCCCCAGCATCGACCTGCGTTCCCGCGGCCAGCGCGAGCGTGACTACAACCGGGAAGTGAGCCGCCGCGACCGCTACGAGGACCGCGGCTATTACCGGCGCGAGCGCTACGACGACGACCGCGGTCGGTACAACCGGCGCGGCTACGATTACTGATTCGCAGCGCACAATTGTTTCCACGCGGAGGGGCCGGGCAACCGGCCCCTTCTCGTTCGTCGAAGGACCGGTGTGACGGGGCCTGCGCGTGCGCCAGGGCACGTCCCCGACCCCGCGCGGCCCCCGGCCACACCGCCGCTCACTGAAATTTGCCTGCGGAACGCCGAAGCCGGACGACCTGCCTCTTGTGCGCCGCGAAAAGCGGAGCTAGGAAATTCCCGCAACGTTTTTGGGAGAATTTGGCAATGAGCCTTCGTGTTTCCAGCAGCTTCCTGGCCCTCACCCTCGCCGCTGCGGTGATCGGCGCTCCGGCCGCCATCGCCAAGCCGATGAGCGGCGCGGCCGCGGTGAAGATGATCGACACCGACAACGACAACACCGTCGACATGAAGGAAGTCGAGGCGGTGGCTTCCGCGACCTTCGATCGTCTCGAGAAGGATGCCGACGGCACCCTCGACACGCGGGAGCTCAAGGGCCGCCTCAGCAAGGCCGGCCTGAAGCAGGCCGATCCGGACAGCGACGGCACCATCGACAAGAAGGAATACCTCGCCGCTGTCGCCGCGCGCTTCAAGGCCGCCGATCCGGACGGCGACGGCACCCTCGACGCGAAGGAGCTGAAGAGCCCGGCCGGCAAGGCGCTGCTCGCGCTGATCAAGTAAGGCGCCGGCCCCGCGGTCCCGGGCGGACAGCCGGGGGAACGCATTGGACGCCCCTTCGAAAGCCCGCTCCCGACACCCGGGGGCGGGCTTCTTCGTTTCCGCGACCACGATGCTTCCTGGCCCAAGATGCTTCCTGGCCCAAGATGCTTCCTGGCCCAAGATGTTTCCTGGCCCAAGATGTTTCCTGGCCCACGATGTTTCCTGGCCCACGATGCGCGGGATGATCCGCAAACCGCAGGATCGTAGGCATCCTTTCTTAAGATCCGTGCCGCGCATTGGTCGGCGGTCACGGAGGCGCGGCGCCATGCGGAGAGGTCGTTCACCGAAGCATCCCTCGAAGCGTTCGGCGGAAATGGCCCGGGCGCGGCGCTCCGGCCCGGACGTGCTCCTCGACCGGATCGCCGAAGGGCTGATCGGCGTCCGCGCCCTCGCGCTGGCGGCGGGCGACCCGGTGACCCGGGCGCTCGTCGAGCGCGCGCTGTTCCACGTCGGCCGGCGGATCGCGCGGCGCAGCCGGGCGCGGCCGGGGGAGCCGTGAACCGGCCGCCGGCTCAGTACTCCCACTCGGCGCCGACGCCGACCGCGGTGCGCCCGTCGCTGCCGGCCTCGCCCTGGATCTTCACCCGGCGGGTGACGTCGTAGTCGATGGTGGCCGCCGTGTCGGCGGGCTTCGCCCCGGCCTTCACGCCGACGCTGAGCCGGTCGCTGAGGTAGCGCGAAGCGCCGACCGCCGGGCCGCCGCTCGCGCCCGTCGAGACGTCGAGGCTGTCGAGGCCGAGCCCCTTGCGGGCCTGCTCGAACACGTCCGTGCCGCCGGCGCCGCCGGAGAACTGCGCCACGGCCTGGGCGAGCTGGAGGGCCTGGAAGGCCGAGAGGTTGCCGGAGGCCTTCTTGAACAGGAGGCGGGAGAGCACCTCGTCCTGGGGCAGGGCCGGGTCGGAGCTCAGCGCGAAGGCGGGCTGGTTGGCGGGGCCCGTCACGGCGACGCGGGCGGTGATCTCGCCGGCCTTGGTCTCGGCGGCGAAGTCGAGGTCGGGCGCCGTCAGCTCGCCCCCGAAGGTGAGGCGGCCGCGGGTGAAGTCGAGGCGCTGGCCCACGACGCTGAGGCGCCCGCGCCGCATCTCGAAGGCGCCGACCGCGCTCGGGTCCCGCGAGGAGCCGGTGATGCGCAGGTCTCCGCCGAGCTCCGCATCGATGCCGCGGCCGCGCACGAAGATCCGGTTGGGGGCCGACACCTGCACGTCGAGGCTCGCGTCGAAGGGCGCGGGCGGGCGGCTCCTCCGCCGGCCCGCGGCCGAGGGGTTCGCGGCGGCCTGCTTCGGGGCCCCTTGCGCGAGGCGGGCCCGCAGCTCCGGGGGGGTGTTGACCCGGCGGATGCCGGGGAGCGGCTGCACGGTGGCGGGCAGGCGGTCCGGCACGTTCACGTCGATCGAGGCGACGTCGACCCGGCCGCTCACCCGCGGGGTGCGGGCGAGCGGGCCGGCCACGGCGAGGTTCAGGCTCGCCACCGCGGTCATCAGCGGGCTCGACACCAGTTCCGCCCGCTCGCCCCGCACCGTGAAGCTGCCCGGGAAGCCCGCATCAGGCGCCACCGCGACGCGGCCCTCGGCGGAGAGGCGGCCGCCGTTGCGGGTGGCGGCGGTGAGGCGCTCCAGCACGACGGCGTCGCCCCGCCCCGCGGCGCGGCCCTCGATGTTCGTGAGGCGGATACCCTGGAGCGGGTCGGTGAAGCTGCCGCCCGTGAGCGTCGCGCTGCCGGCCACCTGCGGCTGCGCCAGGGTGCCGGTCACCCCGGCGTCGAGGGCGACGCGGCCGGTCAGGCGCTGGCCGCCGGCGCTGAGGAGCGAGTTGGCGAGCGCCGCCTCGAGGGTCCCGCGGGCCTTGAGCGCCAGGGCGCCGCCGGGATCGAGGGGCAGGGAGCCCGAGAGGCTCGCCTCCACGTTGCGGCCGGCGGTGACGCGGCCGTCGATCGTCGCGCGCCCGTCCGACAGGCTGCCGCTGGCCTGAGCCTCGACGGGCGGCAGGCCGGCCTTCCGGGTCTCCGGCGTGACGAGGCGGGCGAGCGACAGGGCGTAGCGGCCCTCGGGCCGGGCGGCGGGGCCCTTCAGCACCGCCTCGCCGTCGAGGGTGCCCGACAGGGCGAGGGACGGGCTGGCGATCCAGGCCAGCGACAGGGGCAGCGCCTTCAGGGCGAGCTGCAGGTCGAGGCTGGCGCCGGCCCGGCCCGAGAGGCTGAGCCGGCCGCCGCCCGCCGCGATGGTGAGCCCGTCGATGAGCGCGTCGCCGCCGTCGAGGGTGACCGTGGCGGGGCCGGCGAGCGCCAGCCGGTCGCCCCCGCGGGCGGCGGTGAAGCGGCTCAGCTCGATCCGGATCCGCTCGGCGGGGACCACGCGCAGCGCCCCGTCGAGGTCGAAGCCGCGGGCCTTCGCGGCGAGCGTCACGTCGCTGGCGCTCGGGCTGCCGGTCGCCGCGAGCCGGATCGTGTCGAGGCTCTCGCCCGCGGCCGTGAGGCGGTCGGCCTCGAGGCGCCCGTCGAGGCGGGGCGCGGACCGCAGGTCCCGGCCCGCGAGGTTCGCGTCGAGGCGGGCGAGGCCGATCTCGCCGGCCCGGAGCGAGCGGCCGGCGGCGCGCACCGCCGCATCCTGGCGGCCCCCCGCGCGGTCGAGGGTGATCGCGGCCTCCAGGCTGCCGCCGAGGCGCCGCAGGGCGAGCGCCGAGAGGTCGTCGAGGTCGCCGGCCGAGAGGGTCAGGCTGCCCTCGGCGAGGCCGGTGGCGGCGGCGAGGGCCGCCCGTCCGTCGAGGGCGACCGAGCCGAGGCGCAGGGCGAGCCCGTCGAGGGTCCAGTCGGCGGGGCCGCGGGCCACGTGGGCGCCGCCCGAGAGGGGCTTGCCGTCCACGCTGCCGCCGAGGCGGATCCGGCCGTCGAGGGCACCGGTGAGGTCGCGCAGGGCGGCGTCGAGCGTCAGGCCGCGCAGGGGCCGCCCCAGGGCCGACGCCTCGGGGGCGGTCAGGGTGGCGTCGAGGTCCGGCCGCACCAGGGTCCCGCCGAGGCGGCCGGCGAGTTGCGCGCGGCCGCCGAGGCGCGCGTCCAGCGCCGCGAGGTCGGTGAGGTCGAGGTCGAGGCGCGCGTCGGCCATCCGGGCGTCGGCGCGCCCGTCGAGGCGGGCGCGGAGCGCGGCGGCCTCGAGGCGGGCCCCCGCGAAGGCGTAGCCGTCGTAGACCTGGGCGAGGCGGCCGGTGAGGCGGGGCGCGGGGCCGACCAGCCGGTCGAGGACCGGGCTGCCGAGGCGGAGGTCGCGGCTCCGCAGGTCGAGGTCGGCCGTCACGGCCCGGCGGGCGGGGTCGCCCGAGAGGTCGGCGGCGGCGGCGAGCGAGCCCGCCAGTGGGCGCCCGGCGATCCCCGAGAAGGCCGAGAGGTCCGAGAGCGCCGCCTCGACCCGGCCCGAGAGGAGGTTCGTGCCAAGGCGCCCCGCGTAGGTCGCGAGCGCGCTCGGGGCCTCGAGGCGCAGGCGCTCCACCGTCACGGTGTTGTCGGGCTCGAGCGTCCCCCGGAAGGCGAGGGTGCCCTCGGGGCCGACGGCGCGGGCCAGCGCCGGATCGGCGAGCCGCAGGCCGGCGACGCGGGCGTCGGCCGCGAGGCCGAACCGCTGCGCCCCGCCGGCGGCGGGCTCGGCGGAGATCGTCGCCTCGACGCGGTCGAGGCCGCTGCCCGCCGTCCGCAGGCCCGAGGCCCGGAGGGCGCCCTGCACGCGGGGGCGGGCGAGGGGGCCCTTCAGGCTGCCGTCGAAGCTCAGGGCTTCGAGCTCGGCCGCGCCGGCCCGCGTGACCGCGCCCTCGGTGGGCAGCGCCCGGGCCTGGACCGTGAAGTCGGCGACGCGGTCGGCGCCGAGGCTGCCGCGGGCGTCGAGGCGGGCGGTGCGCGAGGCGAGTTCGAGGCGGTCGATCCCGAAGCTGCCGCTGTCGGCGAAGCGCAGGCCCGCGTCGAGCTGGGTGGTGCCGGCGAACACGGCCGCCGCCGGCCCGGGCAGCAGGCCCTCGATCCGCGAGGCGAGGTCGAGGGAGAGGCGCCGCTCGGCCCCGATGCGCGAGATCTTCGCGCCGCCCTTGGCGCCGATGCTCTCGCCGGCGTCGAAATCGAGCCGGGCGTTCCAGGCGTCGAGGGTGCCGCGCCCGTCGAGGTCGAGGTTGATCGGCGGCTCGCCGGGCAGGTTCAGGCCCTTCGAGAGCAGGCCCGCGGCGGGCTCCGTCAGCGCGAGCTTCACCTCCAGCCGCTCGCCCTTGGGCACGAACAGGAGGCGGGCGGTGAAGCGCCCGGCGGCGTCGAGGCGGCTCACCGCGAGGTCGAGGTCGAGGCCCTCGGCCGGGTTGCCGAGGGAGGCCTTGCCGGAGGCCGCGAGCCGCGCGGGCTGGCCGGCGACGGCCTCGCCGAGGACCAGCTCGTTCAGGCGGAAGCCCTTCACGGCGACCTTGACGGGCAGGTCCGGCAGCAGGGTCCCGTCCGGTTCCCGGACCGGCGGGTCGGCGGCGGGCACCGGGCGGCGCAGCACCTCGATGCGGCCGACCTCCAGGCTGTCCACCTCCAGCCGGCCCGAGAGCAGGGCGAGCCGCCGCCAGACGAGGCGGGCCCGGTCGAGGCGCAGCCACACGCCGTCGCGGTCGCTGATGGCGACGTCGCGGATGGTGGCGTCCGAGGACAGGGCGCCGTCGACGGCCCCGATGGCGACGCGGGAGGAGGGCGTCGAGAGCGCCCGCGAGAGCAGGCCGCCGAGCACGGTCTTCTCGCCCTCGTCCGCCGCGCGGGTCAGGGGCGCGGCCAGGATCGCACAGACGAAGAGGGCACAGGCCAGCAGCACGCAGGCCCGAACGGGCGTGGCGCAGGCGGGCAGGCTGCCCGAGGCGGCGCGGGCGCGCGCGTCGTGCCGGAACCGGCCCATCAGAACGCCTGCCCCAGGCTGATGTAGAGGGCGACCGGCCGCTCGTGGTTGCCCTTGATGCGGTCGAGCGGGAAGGCGAGGTCGACGCGGATGGGGCCGATGCCCGTGTAGTAGCGCAGGCCCAGCCCGGCCGCGTAGCGGATGCGCTCCTCGAAGTCGGGCAGGGATCCGGCGAACGCGGTGCCGGCGTCGAGGAAGGGGACCACCCCGATCGTTTCCGTGACCTTGATGCGGGCCTCCACCGAGGCTTCGAGGAGGGAGCGGCCGCCGATCGGCAGGTTGAAGGGGCCGCGGGGCCCGAGCGTCCGGTAGGGGAAGCCGCGCACCGAGCCGCCGCCGCCCGCGAAGAACCGGATGTTGGCGGGGATGTCCTCGAGCCGCGCCCCCGAGATCGAGCCGAAGCCGACGCGCCCGGCGAGGACGATGCGGGCCTCGTCGTCGAGGGCGTAGTAGGTCGAGCCCTGCGCCTTCGCCACGAGGATGCCGGGGTCGGAGCCGAGGAAGCTCGGATAGGCGGTGGCCGAGGCGGTGAGGCGCACGCCCTCGGTGGGGTCGAGCAGGTTGTCGGTGGAATCGTAGGCCAGGGCGCCGCCGACGCCGACCAGGCGGTACTTGACGGTGCCGAGGGCGTCCTCGGCGCGGCCGGCCTGCCCGTCGAGGTTGCCCTGCACGAAGAACGAGTCCGAGAAGCGGTAGCGCAGGCCCACCGTGCCGCCGGCCGCGTCCGCCACGTAGCTCTGCTGCGCCTCCCGTCCCCCGAAGAGGTTGGCGACGAGGTCGGTGCGGGTGCCCCACAGGGCCGGCTTGACGAAGGTGGCGGCGAGGCGGCCGCCGAGGCCGTTCGAGTTGATGCCGGCGAGCTTGCGCTGCGTCGCGTAGAGGTCGTTGCCGAGGTAGTAGATGTCCGCGTCGAGGCGCAGGGTCTCACCGCCGCCGAACAGGTTGCGGTTCGCGTAGTAGGCGCGGATGCCCGGCCCGTCGACCGTGGAGTAGCGGGCCGAGACGCCGATGAGGTTGCGGTCGCGCTCGGTCACGTCCACGAAGATCGGCAGGTTGCCCTGCGGGTCGAGGGCCTGCCCCTCGCGGATCCGGATGGCCCCGAGCGCCTCGACCTTCGCCACGGCCCGGCGCATGTCCGTGAGCACCTTGGGCGCGTAGGGGTCCCCCGGCTCGGTGTAGATGAAGGAGCGCACCACCGCGGGGTCGAGCCCCTCGGTGCCCCGCACCGTCACGGCGCCGATCCCCGCGATCGGGCCCGGGTCCACCGTGAAGGTCACGTCCATGACGTGGGCGGCGTCGTCCACCACGGGGTCGCGGTTCACCACCTTGGCGAAGGGGTGGCCGAGCGCCCGGAAGCGGTCGACGATGCGGGCCTCCCGGGCCAGCACGGCGGCCGAGCGGGCGGGGGTGTCGTCCTCGACCCGGGTGAAGCGCGCGGGCAGCACCTCCTCGGGGAAGGCGCCCCCCCGCGGGTCGCGTACGGTGATCCGCCGGAGCGTGTAGAGCGGGCCGGTGTCGACGGCGATCCGCACGGGCACCAGGGCGCGGCCGCGGGCCGCCTCCGCCGCGCGGGCGGCCTGCGCGATCGCGGTCTCGCCGGCAAGCGCGACGCCGTCCACGCGGACCGCGATGCGGCCGGCGTAGTAGCCGTAGCCCGAGAGCGCCTCCGGCAGCCGCCGCAGGTCGGCCTCGGCCCGGCGCACCAGGCCCTCGCCGTCCGGCGGGGGCTCCCGGCGCAGGCGGTGCAGGGCCGAGACGTCCTGGAGCGCCTTCAGGAGGTCGTCGTCGTCCGTGCCCTGGATCTTCACGGCGTAGGGCAGTGCGGTGGCGCTCGGGGCGAGGGGCTCCTCCTCGGAGCCGAACAGGCCGAACAGGTCGAAGGCCGCCGCCGGGCCGGGGGCGCCGGGCGCGAGCACGGCCGCGGCGAGGAGGGCCGCGGCGGCATGGGGAAGCCGGCGGCCGCGCGGCGCGCGGGTCGCGGAGGGTCGGCCCCGGTCCGGGGTGACGCGCAGCACGCTGCCTTCGTCCGGCCTCAGGCCCGTTCCCGGCGGAGGTTGCGCAGCACGGCGGGCGTCGGGCGGCGCAGGGCCCGATCCGCGCGCGGCGCGGCCGTCCAGATCGTCTGCGCCATTCCAAGCCCCCGCTGCGACGCCGGCGTGCGAGGCCGGCATGCGAGGCTTGGGCTCACGGGACGACCGGCCGCGGCGCTGCCGCTGCATTCCCCCCGGCCTCCCCGCAGGGGAGACGGCCCTTCGTGCCTCGTTGTGCCCGCAAGGTTAGCCGTGCGGGTGCGGGAGGGCAACCTCGGCGGGCGGCGTCTGCCCGCCGCAGCCCGGTGCAGCGGCGGGCCGAGCCCGCGCGGAACAGGTGCAAAACACTGCGGAGGCGCCGCCGCGCGTGCGGTGCACCACCTTGCCGAAAAGGCCCGGGCGCCCTAAGTGAAGCCTGTGCCCGGTACAAGGCCGGGCGGGGCGGCCCGCGGCTGCCCGGAGGCCGTGTCGATCCAGCCCCATGTCCTCGCACCGACCGGCCGCGCGCTCCGCGCCGCCCGTTCGGCCGGGATGTCCGGTCCCTGTGCGGCCTTCCTGCATCCGTCGTCAAACTTTTGATGCGGAGAACGAAGAATTGACCCGGAACCCCGCTCCCGAGCGGCGGCTCCGGTTGCACCCGTCCGTTCGCTGGGGCAAGGGCTTCGCTGGGGCAAGGGCATGGCCGGCTCCCGCGCCCGGCCCCGACGCACGCGATTTCAGTGACAGGCGCCGGCCATCCATGGCCGCTACGGCGCACGAGATACCGCACGAGAAAGGTCAGATGAGCGCATTCGACTACAGGAATTTCGACGACCGCCGCCAGAACTCCCAGAATGCCAAGGCGGCTCTGTTGGCCAAGTTCAAGGCCCGCACGCCCCTCGACGACCCGGAGATGATCGCCAAGGCGCAGGCGCGCCTGGAGATCTCCCGCGCCCGTGAGGAGCGCACCCGCGAGCGCGAGGCTGCCCGCATCGCCGCCGAGAAGCAGGCGGCCGAGGAGAAGCGCGCCCGCGAGGAGGCGGAGCTCGCCGCCCAGATCGCCCGCGAGGAGGCCGAAGCGGCCGCCCTGCAGGAGCGCAAGGCCGCCGAGCTCACCGCAAAGAAGGAGCTGCGCGACGCGCGCTACGCCGCCCGCAAGGCCAAGGTGAAGAGCAAGCGCTGAAGCGCCTCCGGGGCCGGCACCGCCCGGCTCCCCACCGCGACCCGACCGTCCACGCGACTGCGGCCCCACGGGGCCGCGGTCCGTTGACGTTTGCGCGCCGCCCCGCCACCCTCGTCCCCGGCCCGCGTACCGCGCGCAGGCTGGACCGGCAGAGCGTGGGGAAGTTGCGATGACGAGCGTCGACGTCGAGATGGTGAAGTGCGCCTGCCCGGACTGCGTCTGCGTGATCGCGATCGATCAGGCGATCACCCGCGAGGGGCGGGCGTTCTGCTGCGATGCCTGCGCGGACGGCCACGCCGAGCACGCGGGCTGCGACCACGCCGGCTGCGCCTGCCACGGCTGAGGCCGTCGGCGCACCTCAGAACCGCGCCGTCAGCGTCAGCCGGACGTTTCGGCCCGGCAGCAGGATCTCGTCCTTCTTGAACGAGGCCGAGTTGCGGATGCGGTCGTCGAGGAGGTTGCGGGCCTGCAGGCCCAGCGTCACCGCGCTGAAGCCGTAGACCCCCGGGTCGAGGGGCTTGGTGTAGCTCACCTCCGCGCGCAGGTCGTCGTAGCCGGGCGTCGGCGTCTCGAGGGGCGCCGTCTCGATATGCGCGAAGGCGTGCAGCAGCGAGACCCGGGCGAACCAGCCGTCCGCGCGCACGAAGAGGCCGCCGCCGACCCGGTGGGGCGGGATGCGCGGCACGTAGGTGCCGTCGTCGAACTGCGCCCGCACGAAGTCGTACTGCGCCTCGATCCCCGCGAAGCCGTCGCCCACCGGCAAGAGGTCGAGCTGCGCCCCGATCTCGGCCCCCGTGAAGGTGGCGTTGCGCTGGGAGTAGACCACCTGCAGCAGCTCGTCGTCCGACCCGCAGGAGGCGAAGTCGTCGCCGCAGCGCAGGCCGGTCTCGCGCTTGTAGATGAAGCCGGTGTAGCGCGTGACGTAGCCGGTGGCGTCGAGGCGCAGCGGGCCCTCCCCCCGGCGGATGCTGAGCTCCAGGGTGCGGGCGCGCTCCTTCTTGAGGTTCGGGTCGCCGATCTCGAAGGTCTCGGTGGCGTCGTGGGCGCCCCGCGAATACAGCTCGAAGGCGGTCGGCGCCCGCTCGACGAAGGAGCCGTTGAGGCTCGCCACGAAGCCGTAGGGCAGGGCCTGGAGGGCCCCGAAGCTCGCGCTCTTCGGCGCGAAGCGCCGGCGCCGCCCGTAGGAGAGCGGGTCCTCGCCCTCGACGGGCAGGTAGTCCCCGGGGAACTGCGTCGCCGTGCCGGTGGCCCGGTCCGCCTCGATGCGCCCCGCCGCCTGGAAGCGCAGGCCGCCGCCGACGTCGAGCTCCTCGAACAGGTAGGCGGCGTTGGAGCGCGCGTCGGTCGGGGCGAGCAGCGTCCCGGCCTCGCCGGAGGTGCCGATGGTGCGCCGGTTCGCCTGGAAGCCCAGCGCCCCCGTCAGGGTCCCGAGGCCCGTGAAGACCGGCACGTGCTGCAATTCGAGGCGCCCCTCCGCCTCGCGGTTCTTGAAGGTGGCGCGGATCCCGTCGAGCCCGTCCTCCCCGAGGCCGATCTCGTCGTGGCGGTAGACCGCGCCCCCCGCCCAGAAGCGGATCACCTCGATGAACCCGTCGACCGGCCGGTACTCGCCGCGGGCGAGCGCCCGGTCCTGGCGCGGATCAAGGCGCGTGCGGCTCTCGGCCGCCTCGCCGCCGGGGATCTGGTAGACGGCGTCGTAGTGGCTGAACGACACGCCCACGAAGCCGCGCTCGTGCACGTAGGACATCCCCACCGCGCCGCCCTGGCTCTCGTTGGCGGAGTTCCGCTGGATGCCGAGCGGGGTCGCGTAGGAATCGGCGGCGGTCCGGAAGCCGTCCGCGTGGAAGGCGACGTTGCCGGCCCCCGCATCCACCGTGGCGGCCCCGAGGCGGCCGTTGTCCACGGAGGAGTAGCCCGTGGTCACCTGGCCCTCGATGCCCCGCGGGGGGATGAAGGTCGGCACGCGGTTGTTCTCGGCGCTCACCACGCCCCCGATCGCCTGGCTGCCGTAGCGGAGCGAGGCCGGGCCGCGGATCACCTCGATGCGGTTCGCCACCAGCGGGTTGATCGGCACCGCGTGGTCCTCGCCGAGCTCCGAGACGTCGCCGATGCCGACGCCGTTCTCCTGGATCCGCACGCGGGTGTTGTCGAGGCCGCGGATGATCGGCCGGCTCGCGGCGCCCGGCGCGTAGGTCGAGGCCGAGATGCCGGGCCGGTCGAACAGGGCGTCGCCGAGCGTCCGCGGCTGGTCCCGCAGGATCTGCGACCGGGTCACCACGGTCACCGGCGAGAAGGTGTCGGTGACGACCGGGAGGGCGCCGTCGGGCAGACTGGAGGCTGTTCTCGCGGCCGAGCTCGCGGGGGGGCTCGCGGAAGAGCCCGGGGGGGCGCCCCCCTGGCCCGTCGCCTGGATGGGGCTCACGCTGGTGACGCTGAGCTCGGGCAGGCTCGCTTCCGCCCGCTGCGCCTGGGCCGGGCCGCCGGCCAGGGTGCCGCCGAGCACGAGCCCGCAGCCGCTCAACGCGGCAGAAATCGTCGCTCGGACCTTCGCTCGCCCGGACCGCATCGCGCCTCGCACTGATGTAACACTGTTACGTTGCGCAAATGTGATAATGTAACAAGCCCGGATGCGGCCGGCTGCGCGGTTTGGGTCACGGCGTGGCCCCGTTGCATCAGGTGCTCCCTGCGCTCCGGCCCGCAGGTCGGATCGGGTCGCCCGCGACAACCTTGACGACCGTTGCGCGAGCCGATTCGTATTAATTTCGCCACACTGTTGTGGCCCCGCATCAGGCATGTCGTTTCTCCGACGCTCCCGAAACCAGCCGCCCCCCGCGGGACCGGCCGAGCCCGCGGACGGCACCGCCGAGACGCCGGCCGGCGCGGCGGGCGAGCCCGTGGCGGAGGCCCTGCGGCCGGCCCCGCGGGGGCCCGGCTGGTTCGGTGCCGTCGTCGTCGCCACGGCCCTCGTCTCGGCGATCGCCACCTTCCTGATCCTGGCCGGCCTGATCCGCGTCACCCCCACGCCCACGGTCGGCGTGACGCTGCTCGCCATCAACATCGTCCTGGTGCTCGGGCTCGTGGTGATCATCGCCTGGGAGGCGCGGGTCTTCCTGCAGGCCCGGCGGGCGAACGCCGCGGTGGCGCGGCTGCACACCCGCATCGTCGGGCTGTTCAGCCTCATCGCCATCCTGCCGACCATCCTGCTCGCCGTCGTCGCCTCGGTGACGATCGACCGGGGCCTCTCCCTCGGCTTCACCGACCGGGTGCGGGACGTGGTGCTGAAGTCCGTCGAGGTGGCGGACGCCTACCAGGAGAACCAGTGCCAGAGCCTGGCGCGGGAGATCCGGATCCTCAACGACGACCTCACGCGGGCACGGCCGAACTTCGACGTGAACCGGACCTGGTTCGAGAGCTTCCTGACGACGCGGGCGAGCAACCTCGGCCTGCCGGTGGCGCAGATCATGCGCGGGCCGACCGAGGTGGTGGCGCGGGCCAACATCGACGTCCTGAAGCAGACGCGCCTGCCCTCGGCCGCCGCCTTCGAGGACGCGGCGAAGTCGAACGACCCGATCTGCCTGCTGCCCACCGAGGGCCGCGTCTTCGCCGCGCTCCTGCGCATGCCGGCCTACGACGACGCCGTCCTCCTGGTGCAGCGCGAGGTCAGCCAGCTCGCCATCGAGTTCCCCGGCGTCTCGCGGGCGGCGGCCGCCGAGTACCTGACCTACGATTCGCTGCGGCGCTCGATCCAGGTCACCTTCGCGTCGGTCTTCGTGCTGATCGCGCTGATCGCGCTGCTCTCGGCGGTCTGGTTCGGGCTCAACTTCGCCAACCGCTTCGTCGCCCCGATCCGGCGGCTCATCAACGCCGCCGACCAGGTGGCGTCGGGCAATTTCTACGCGCAGGTGCCCGCCCGGAAGGCCGACGGCGACCTCGCTCATCTCGGCGAGAGCTTCAACAAGATGACGCAGGAGCTGCGCCGCCAGCACGCGGGGCTCACCGCGGCGAGCGACCTGATCGACCGCCGCCGCCGCTTCACGGAGGCCGTGCTGTCGGGCGTCTCGCCGGGCGTCATCGGCGTCGACGCGGGCGGCCTCGTGACCATCGCGAACCCCGCCACGGAGCGGATGCTCGGCCTCTCCACCGAGGCGCTCATCGGCACCCAGCTGACCCAGGCGGTGCCCGAGCTCGCCCCCCTGCTGCCGGAGGGGGAGGGCCGCCAGCGGGCCCTGCAGCAGCAGATCCAGCTGACCCGCAACGGGCGCGAGCGCACCGTGACCGTGCGGGTCACGAGCGAGCAGGCGCAGGGCGCCGCCCGCGGCTACGTGGTGACCCTCGACGACATCACCGACCTCGTCTCGGCCCAGCGCACCTCCGCCTGGGCGGACGTGGCCCGCCGCATCGCCCACGAGATCAAGAACCCGCTCACCCCGATCCAGCTCTCGGCCGAGCGCATCCGGCGCAAGTACGGCAAGGTCATCGTCGCCGACCGCGAGGTCTTCGACCAGTGCACCGCGACGATCATCCGCCAGGTGGACGAGATCAAGCGCATGGTCGACGAGTTCTCGTCCTTCGCGCGGATGCCCAAGCCGGCCATCGCCGAGAACGACCTCACCGAGATCGCCAAGCAGAACCTGTTCATGATGCGGGTGGCGCACCCGGACCTCGAATTCGGCTTCTCCGTGCGGGGCGCGGCCGGCGCCGAGCGGATCACCGCCGCCTTCGACATCCGCCTGCTCTCGCAGGTGATCACCAACATCCTCAAGAACGCCGTCGAGGCGGTGGCCGAGGTGCCCGAGGCCGAGCTTGCCAAGGCCGGCGGAGCCGGCAAGGAACCGATCGACCGGGACGCGACGGGCAAGAGCGGCGGCCGGGTCGACCTGCGCCTCTCCGTCGACGACACCTTCGCGGTGATCGACGTGATCGACAACGGCAAGGGCTTCCCGGTGGAGGGGCGCCAGCGCCTGCTCGAACCCTATATGACCACCCGCGAGGGTGGTACCGGCCTCGGCCTCGCCATCGTCAGTAAGGTGCTCGAGGAGCACGGGGGCGGGATCGAGCTGAACGACAACCCCGCCGGCCGGGGCGGCTGCGTGCGCATGCGCGTGCCGCGCGCCCTCGCGGCCGGCGACGCGCCGCGCGCGGGCGAGGAGCGCCGGGCCGGCGCCGAACGAGTGGAGAAGGGCGCCGCGCGGACGGCCCCCCAGATCGCGGAGATGCACCCATGAGCGCCGATATCCTGATCGTCGACGACGAGGCCGACATCCGCGACCTCGTTGCCGGCATCCTCGACGACGAGGGGCACCGCACCCGCACGGCCGGCGGCTCCGACGAGGCGTTGGCGGCCATCGAGTCGCGCCGGCCGCACCTCGTCTTCCTCGACATCTGGCTGCAGGGCTCGCGCCTCGACGGCCTGCAGGTGCTCGACCTGATCAAGGCCGGCCACCCGGACCTGCCCGTCGTGATGATCTCGGGCCACGGCAACATCGAGACCGCGGTCTCGGCCATCAAGGCGGGCGCCTACGACTTCATCGAGAAGCCCTTCAAGGCCGACCGCCTGATCCTGGTGGCGGAGCGGGCCCTCGAGGCCTCGCGGCTGAAGCGGGAGGTGCGCGACCTCAAGGCCCGCTCGGGCCAGGCGAGCCGGCTCGTCGGCGCCTCGGTCGCCGTCAATCAGCTCCGCCAGACGGTGGATCGGGTGGCGCCCACGAACGCCCGCGTGATGATCTCGGGGGCGCCGGGCTCCGGCAAGGAGCTGTCCGCCCGCACCCTCCACGCGTCCTCGGGCCGGGCGAGCGGGCCCTTCGTGGTCATCAACGCGGCGACGATCACGCCCGAGACCATGGAGGCCGAGCTGTTCGGGGTCGAGGCCGGGGAGGGCCGGGTGCGCCGCGTCGGCGCGCTGGAGGAGGCCCACGGCGGCTCCCTCTACATCGACGAGGTCGCGGACATGCCCCGCGAGACCCAGAACCGCATCCTGCGGGTGCTCGTCGATCAGAACTTCCAGCGGGTCGGCGGCACCGCCCGGGTGCACGTGGACGTGCGCATCATCTCCTCCTCCTCGCGCGACCTCGCCGAGGAGATCGCGGCCGGCCGCTTCCGGGAGGACCTGTTCCACCGCCTCTCGGTGGTGCCGATCCGGGTGCCGGCGCTGGCCGAGCGGCGCGAGGACGTGCCCGAGCTGATCGGCTTCTTCATGGACCAGATCTCGGCCTCGACGGGCCTGCCCAAGCGCCGCATCGCCGAGGACGCCATGGCGGTGCTGCAGTCGCACGACTGGCCCGGCAACGTGCGCCAGCTGCGCAACAACGTCGAGCGCCTGATGATCCTCACCCACACCGACCCGGAGCAGGAGGTCACCTCCGAGATGCTGCCCTCCGAGATCGGCGCGCTGGTGCCCACCACCCCGAACGGGGCGGGGGGCGAGAAGCTGATGAGCCTGGCGCTGCGCGAGGCCCGCGAGATCTTCGAGCGCGAGTACCTCGTGGCGCAGATCGCCCGGTTCTCCGGCAACATCTCCCGCACCGCCGAGTTCATCGGCATGGAGCGCTCGGCGCTGCACCGGAAGCTCAAGTCCCTCGGCATCGGGCCCTGAGGGGAGGGGCCTTTGGGGGAAGGGCCCCTGAGGGGAGGGGCCATGGGCGGCGCGCGGGCCGCGGCGATCTTCGGAAGCTGTTGCCGAAGCCGCCCCCGTACCATCGCCTCTTGCATCGGAGCGGAAATTGCACCCCTAATGCGCGGAAGGCCACGCTGTCCCTGTCCGGGCACCGCGTCCGGCCCAAGTGAAGAGAACCCGTCGACAGCGGCGGGCGCCGACACCTAAGGATAACAAGAAATGGCGGGCGAGCGCGCACAGAACCTGCAGGACACGTTCCTCAACCATGTCCGCAAGAACAAGATCCCGCTCACGATCTTCCTCGTCAACGGCGTGAAATTGCAGGGCGTCGTGACCTGGTTCGATAATTTCTGCGTGCTGCTGCGCCGGGACGGCCATTCGCAGCTCGTCTACAAGCACGCCATCTCGACGATCATGCCGGGCCACCCCGTGCAGCTCTTCGAGCCGGACGAGACCGCCCCCGAGAAGGCCTGACCGGCGCCGGCCCAGGCCGAGGCTCTCCCGGCCGGGCGTCCTCGGCCGCGCGTCCCTGGCAGCATGTCCTTGGCTGCGTGTCCTTGGCCGGCTCCCCTTGTCTGGGCCCGGCGCGTCCCCATTGTCCGGAACGGTGGCGGAGACCCGGCACCGGTGGACCGGCGCCGATGGACCTGCGCAGAGGGTCCGGCACGAAGGACAGATGAGCGAAGTTCAGACCTCCGGCGAGGCCCGGCTCCAGGCGATGGCGGCCCCCGAGGGCGAGATCGCCGCCGCCACCCACACCCTCGTCGTGGGGCCCTACCTCACGCGCGCGGCCGCCGCGCAGGCCGGGGGCGGCGCACCCGCATCCGCGCGCTCCGCCGCCGCCCGCCTCGACGAGGCCGTGGGGCTCGCCGCCGCGATCGAGCTCGACGTGGCCGAGGCGATGGCGCTGTCCCTGCCGCGCATCCGCCCCTCGACCTACCTCGGCAAGGGCCGCGTCGAGGAGCTGGCCGGGCTGATCCGGGCCCGCGAGATCGGCCTCGTGGTGATGGACTGCGCCCTCTCGCCGGTGCAGCAGCGCAACCTCGAGAAGGCCTGGGGCGCCAAGGTCATCGACCGCACCGGCCTGATCCTGGAGATCTTCGGGCGCCGCGCCTCGACCCGCGAGGGCACGCTGCAGGTCGAGCACGCCCACCTCGCCTACCAGAAGTCGCGCCTCGTGCGCTCCTGGACCCACCTGGAGCGCCAGCGCGGCGGCTTCGGCTTCCTGGGCGGCCCCGGCGAGACCCAGATCGAGGCGGACCGCCGGATGATCCAGGAGCGGATGACCCGGATCGAGCGCGACCTCGACGCGGTCACCCGCACCCGCGGCCTGCACCGGCAGAGCCGGGCGCGCGTGCCCTACCCGATCATCGCCCTCGTGGGCTACACGAACGCGGGCAAGTCGACCCTGTTCAACGCGCTGACCAAGGCCCAGGTAACCGCGCAGGACATGCTGTTCGCGACCCTCGACCCGACCGCGCGGGCGACGAAGCTGCCCCACGGCGAGACCGTGATCCTCTCCGACACCGTGGGCTTCATCTCCGAGCTGCCGACCGCCCTGATCGCCGCCTTCCGGGCGACCCTGGAGGACGTGATCGAGGCCGACATCCTGCTCCACGTCCGCGACGTCAGCCACGGCGACACCGAGGCCCAGGCCGAGGACGTGGGCGAGGTGCTGCGCGAGCTCGGCATCGCGGCCAGCGCCGACCGGATCATCGAGGTCTGGAACAAGGCCGACCGGCTGGACGAGGCCGAGCGCACGCGCCTGCTCAACCTGAGCGGCCACGGGCGCACCCGCAGCGACCGCGACAGCGCCGCCCCCGTGCTGGTCTCGGCGGTGACGGGGGAGGGGCTTCCGGCGCTCACGAGCCGCATCGAGGCCCGCATCGCCCGCAGCCGCTCCACCTTCGCGGTGGTCCTCGGCCCCGAGGACGGGGCCGGCCTGCACTGGCTCTACGAGAACGCCGAGGTGCTCGACCGGCGCATGGAGGAGGGGGGCACGCTCCACCTCGCGGTGCGCCTCGCCCCCGAGAAGGAGCCGCGCTTCCTCAACCGCTTCGGCGGCGCGCGCCGGCTCTCGCGGGCGGGGTAGCGCCCCCGAGCCCGCCGGACGACGACCTCATGAGGACGCGCCCCGACCGCCGGCACCAGGCCGGCGCGCGCCAGCTCCTGCGGGCGGCCGCGGGCGGGCGGCTGCTCGCCCTGCGGGTCGTCATCGTGCTGGTGCTGCTGATGGCGGCGCAGGCCTACGACGGCTCGCTCCACGCGCTCAGCCACTGGATCATCCTCGGCCTCTACGCGGTGGGTGCCGTCGGGTTCGGCCTGCTGGAGCGCGGGGAGGGCGCCCGGGCCGAGGCCTTCGGCTGGGCCGGGACGGTCCTGAACGCGACGATCGCCGTCTACGTCATCGTCGAGCACATGCTGGCGGGGGCGAGCGCCGTCGACGACGCCTCCGACGCGGTGAGCCGGCTGCCGGCCTTCCTGCTGCTCCTGCAGACGGGGCTCACCACCCGCGTCTGGCACACGGTGCTGTTCTCGGGCCTCGTCGTCCTCGCCTGGGGGGCCGCCATCGCCCTCGGCATGGTCTGGCCCGAGGGAGTGCTCGGCCCCCACGTCACTCTGGCCGACCAGATCCCCGGCCTCCTCACCTTCGCGGCCGCGAGCCTCGTGGTGATCGACGGGGTGATGCGCCTGCGCGGCGCGGTGGCGGAGGCGCTGCGCCTGGAGCACGAGCGCGCCCAGCTCGCCCGCTTCGTGCCGGACCGCGTCGCCCGGGACCTCGCCCGGCTCGGCGAGGCGGCCGCGGTGCGCGAGCGCCACGCCTGCCTGATGGCCGTTGACATCCGCGGCTTCTCGCGCCTCACCCGCGAGGCGCCCCAGGAGGCGGTGGTGCGGGCGCTGCTCGCCGTGCGGGCGCTGGTCCACGGGGCGGTGACGGAGCACGACGGCATCGTGGACAAGTACGTCGGCGACGGCGTGCTGGCGCAGTTCCTGGTCGGCCGGCCGGCCGAGCAGGCCGCCCGGGCGCTCGCCTGCGCGGGCGCGATCCAGGCCGGCCTCGCGGCCCTCGGCCGGGAGCGGCAGGCCGCCGGGCAGCCCCCCTTGCGCGTCGCGGTGGCGCTCCACGCGGGCGAGGTGCTGGTCGGCGTCTTCGACGACGGCCTGCGGGCGGAGTTCACCGTGCTCGGCCCGGCCATGAACACCCTGGCCCGCCTCGAGGCGCGCGCCAAGGCCGCCGACCTCGCGGTGGCGGCCTCGGCCGATTTCCTCGCCCTGCTCCCGCCCGCCGAGCGGGCGCGCGCCACCGCCGTCGAGGCGGAGGCGGCCGCCGGGCCGATCCTCTACGGGCTCGCCGCCGGGCGCTGATCGGCCCCCCGCCTCAGGGCGTCGGGGCCGGCGAGCGGGGGAGCCGCGCCCTCACGCGGCGGCGCGGGGGGCGAATTCCGGCGCGGCGACCCGCACCGCCGGCGCCTGGGCGACCGGCATTGCCGCGTCGCCGAAGGGCACGAAGCGGCCGAGCTCCCCGTCGTAGGCGAGGAGCCGCCCGGTCTCGATCTCGAAGAACCAGCCGTGCAGCCGCAATTGCCCCTTGGCCAGGGCCGCGGCGACGCTCGGGTGGGTGCGCAGGTGGTTGAGCTGGACCACCACGTTCTCCAGGGCGAGCGCCCGGGCGTGGTCCCCCGGGTCCATGTCGGCCGGATAGGCCTCGCAGACGATCCGGCTCGCCGCGTGGCTGTGGCGCAGCCAGGCCGCGACGTTCGGCATCGCGTCGAGCGCCCCGGGCGTCATCAGGCCCTTCATGGCGCCGCAATCCGAGTGGCCGCAGACCACCACGTCGCGCACGCCGAGGGCCACCACGGCGTACTCGATCGCCGAGGAGACGCCGCCGTTCGCCTGCGCGAACGGGGGCACGATGTTGCCGGCGTTGCGGCAGACGAACAGCTCGCCGGGGCCGGTCTGGGTGATGTGCTCGGGCGCCACGCGGGAATCCGCGCAGGCGATGATCAGGGCCTTCGGATGCTGGCCGTCGCGCACGAGGCGCTCGTACATCCGCTGCTGCCCCGGAAAGACGTCGCCCTGAAACTTCGTGATGCCCTGGATGATGGTGTCCACGTCGGTCCTCTCTCGATCCGGTTCGGGTCGCGCGCGGCCGCGCCGCTCACGGCGAGGCAGGGCCGCACGGCGGCCCCGCGGGGGGAGGGGGCGCCCGTCCGCGCGATGGCCGGACGGGCCGGGCCTCAGCGGTGCGTGCGGCCCGAGAGCGTGCCGGAGGCCCAGTGCGACTCCAGGGTGCCGCGGCGCGGCCGGTGCACGCCCGCGCCCTCCGAGAGCATGGGCTGGCCGAGGATCTGGCCCGTGCCGCGGCGCTGCGAGTGGAGCGAGCGCGGGTCGTGGTAGGGGTCGCTGACGTAGGAGCTCATGAAGCCCCCGCCGGCGGGCTGGCGGTCGCCCCCGTTGCCGCCGGCCTGGGCGGCGAGCGGGAGGGCGAGGGCGGCGGCGAAGACGGTCGCGGCTACGGTGCGCTTCATGCTCTATTCCTTCCTTCGGAAAGTTCTTCCGTCGCAGCTTCGTGTTCTGCGACCACGAGAAGGAAGATAAACGAGCGTTCTGGAAGTTTATGTGCGCTGATGCACGGGGATATATTTGTGGTTTTAATCCCCTCCCGAGATGCGCGAACGTGCGTCGACGCACGCTCCCGTGGAAATGACCTTGCCGCGTCGGATTAAACGAGCCGGGGCGTTCACGTAGAAGGCCGACGAGGGATCTCGGATTTCCGGGCGCGCCGTCTTACCCGGAGCTGTGTCCGGAGGCCTCGCATCCCTCACCCGGTCCCTCTCCCGCTGGGGGGTGAGGGGTGAGGGACCTCGGGCTTCAGGCAGGGGCGGCCGGGGCCGTCCGCCGCTCTCTATCCCAGCAGCCGGTCGAGGGTGATGGGGGTCTCGCGGACGCGGATGCCGGTCGCGTGCCAGACGGCGTTGGCGATGGCGCCGGCCGTGCCGGTGATGCCGATCTCGCCGACGCCCTTGACGCCGAGGGCGTTCACGTGGGGGTCGTCCTCGTGCACGAGGATCGCCTCCATGGCCGGCGTGTCGGCGTTCACGGGCACGTGGTACTCGCCGAGGTTGTCGTTCAGGAACCGCCCCGTGCGGGGGTCCAGCGCCGCGTGCTCGTGGAGCGCGAAGGACAGGCCCCAGATCATGCCGCCGTAGTACTGGCTGCGGACGAGGCGCGGGTTGATGATCCGGCCCGCCGCGAAGGCGCCGACGAGCCGGCTCACGCGGATCTGCCCGAGGTCGGGGTCGACCTTCACCTCGGCGAAGACCGCCCCGTGGGCGTGCAGGGCGTAGGCGCCCTGCACGGCCGGGTCGGGCGCGGCCTTGCCCTGCCCCTCCACCTCCGTGCGGCCGGCGCGGGCGAGGATGTCGCCGATGCTCTCGGAGCGCTCCGCGTCGTCGCGGCGCAACAGCCGGCCGCCCCGCGCGATCACGCCGGCGTTGCCGGCGCCGTAGAGCGGGGAGGCGGCGTCGTTCGTGGCGATCTGCGCGAGTTCCGCGATCACGGCCTCGGTCGCCGCGTGGATCGCCCCGCCGGCAGTCGCCGTGTGGGCCGAGCCGCCCGCGATGCCGGCGCTCGGCAGGTCCGAGGACCCCATCCGGAAGGTGAGGGCGTCGAGGTCGAGGCCGAGCCCGTCCGCGGCGATCTGGGCCAGCGCCGTCCAGGCGCCCTGGCCCATGTCCATGGCGCCGATCTCCACCGTGCCGGTGCCGTCCGCCCGCAGGACGGCCCGGGCCTGCGCCTCGAACATCAGGGCCGGGAAGGTCGCGGTGCCGACGCCCCAGCCGACGAGGAGCCCGTCGGCGTCGCGCATCTGCCGCGGCTGCAGCGGGCGGCCCGCCCAGCCGAAGCGCTCGGCGCCCTGCTGGTAGCAGGCGCGCAGGGCCTTCGAGGAGAAGGGCCGCCCCGAGAGCGGCTCGACCTCGGCGTAGTTCGCGAGGCGGAACTCCAGCGGGTCCAGGCCGCAGGCGAGGGCCATCTCGTCGACCGCGCTCTCGAGGGCCATGCTGCCCGAGGCCTCGCCGGGCGCGCGCATGAACAGGGGGGTGCCGGTGTCGACCCGCACGCCCGCGTGCCGCACCGACAGGGCCGGGGTGGCGTAGAGGGTGTGGCTGACGCCGCCGCTCGGCTCGAAAAAGTCGTCGAACCGGCTCGAGGCCGTGAGGGTGTGGTGGTCGAGGGCGGTGAGGCGCCCCTGCGCGTCCGCGCCGAGGCGCAGGGTCTGGCGCGTCTCGGCCCGGTGGCCCATCGGCCCGAACATCTGCTCGCGCCGGGCGACGAGCTTCACGGGGCGGCCCACCAGGCGGGCCGCCATGCAGGCCAGCACCTGGGGCCCCGAGATCAGCCCCTTCGAGCCGAAGCCGCCGCCGAGATACGGGCTCTCGATGCGGATGTTGCCCGGCGGGATGCCGAACAGGCCGGCGAGCCGCCCGATCGCCGCCGTCATGCCCTGGCTCGGCGTCTGGAGCGTCAGCCGGTCGCCGTCCCAGCGGGCCACCGCCGCGTGCGGCTCCATCGCGTTGTGGTACTGCGCGGGCGTCTCGTAGACGGCCTCGATGCGCGCCGCGGCCGCCGCCAGGCCCGCTTCGACGTCGCCGTGGCCCTCCTCGGCCGGCTGGCCGACGCCGATGGCGGGCGGCGTGAAGGGCGCGTCCGCGTCGAGGCCGATGCGCGGCGCCTCCGACTCGTAGCGGGGCGCCAGCAGGCGGGCGCCCTCGGTCGCCGCCTCCAGGGTCTCGGCGATCACCACCGCGACGGGCTGGTTGGCGTAGCGCACGGACCAGTCCTGCAGGAGGTCGAGGCGGAACACGAAGGGGCCGCCCTTGTCGTCGGGGTGCTGGGCGAGGGCCGGGGCGTTGTCGGGCGTCATCACGGCGACGACGCCCGGGTGGCCCTCGGCCGCCGCGCGGTCGAGCCCGGTGACGCGGCCCCGCGCGATGCGGGCGACGCAGAGGGCCGCGTGCAGGGTCCCGGGGGGCAGGTTGTCGGCGGCGAAGCGCGCCCGGCCGGTCACCTTCAGGGGACCCTCGCGGCGGGTCAGCGGCTGGCCGATGCTCCCGGAGGGAGCGTCGGAGCCGTGGCGGGTGCGGGCGACGGTCTCAGGCATGGATCGCTCCGGCGGCGCGGGAGAACGGGGAGGCGGGCAGGGCAGGGGCGCGCGCGGGCGTTCCGGCCCGGGCGAGGACGCGCCGCGCCACGCGGCGGGCGAGCTCGATCTTGAAGGCGTTGTCGGGCCCGGAGGGCCGAGCGCCGGCCAGCAGCGCCTCCGCGGCCCGCGCGGCGGCGTCCGCGAAGCCGGTCCCGTCGGCCGGGGCGCCGCGCAGCAGGTCCTCGGCCTCGGCCACCCGCCAGGGCTTCAGCGCCACGCCGCCGAGGGCGAGGCGGGCCTCGCCGATCCGGCCGTCCGCGAGGGTCAGGCCCGCGGCGGCCGAGACCGTCGCGAAGGCGTAGGAGGTGCGGTCGCGGACCTTGAGGTAGCGGGCATGCCCCGCGAAGGCCTCGGCCCCGGCCGGCAGGATCACGGCGGTGACGAGCTCGCCGGCCTCCAGCACCGTCTCGCGTTCCGGGTGGTCGCCCGGCAGGCGGTGGAACTCGGTGAGCGGCACCGTGCGGGTGCCGGCGCGGCCCGCGATCTCGACGACCGCCCCGAGGGCCGCGAGCGGCACGCAGAAGTCGGAGGGGTTGACCGCGATGCAGTGCTCGCTCTGCCCGAGCACCGCGTGGATCCGGGTCGCGCCGCCGATGGCCTGGCAGCCGGCCCCGGGCTCGCGCTTGTTGCAGGGAGAGGCCGTGTCGTAGAAGTACGGGCAGCGGGTCCGCTGCAGCAGGTTGCCGGCCGTCGTCGCGGCGTTGCGCAGCTGGGCCGAGGCTCCCGCGAGCAGCGCCTCCGCCACCATCGGGTAGGTCGCGGCGACGTGCGCGTCGCGCGCGAGGTCGCTGTTGCGCACGAGCGCCCCGATGCGGGTGCCACCGTCCGGCGCCGGCTCGATCCGGTCGAGGCCCGGCAGGCGCGTGATGTCGACGAGGTGCGCGGGCGTCGCGATGCCGCCCTTCATCAGGTCGAGGAGGTTGGTGCCGGCGGCGAGGTAGGCGGCGCCGGGCTCCGAGGCGGCCGCGACCGCCTCGGCGACCGAGCCCGCGCGGGTGTAGCCGAACAGGTTCACGCCGCTTCCTCCTGCGCCTGCGCGGCCGACAGGACCGCCTCCGTGATGCCCGCGTAGGCGCCGCAGCGGCAGAGGTTGCCGCTCATGCCCTCCCGCACCCGCTCGATGTCGGGCTCGGCCTCGCCGGCCTCCCGCAGCTCGCGGATCAGCCCCACCGCGCTCATGATCTGGCCCGGGGTGCAGTATCCGCACTGGAGCCCGTCATGCTCCAGGAAGGCCGCCTGGACCGGGTGCAGGGCGCCGTTCGACAGGCCCTCGATGGTGGTCACCGCGGCGCCGTCGAGGCTCACCGCGAGGGCGAGGCAGGCGTTGATGCGCCGCCCGTCGACCAGCACCGTGCAGGCCCCGCACTGGCCGCGGTCGCAGCCCTTCTTGGACCCGGTGAGGTCGAGGCGCTCGCGCAAGAGGTCGAGCAGGGTGACGCGGGCATCCTCCAGGACGACCGAGCGCCGCGCGCCGTTGACGGTGAGCGTGATGGGGATGGTGGTGGGCATGGTCATGCGCCCCTCCTGCCTGCGAGGTACGGGCCTGCGAGATCGGGGCCGGGGCCAGCTCGGAGGCGTTGCGGTTTCGGGTGGTCGGTCCGGCGCCCGCTCAAGGCCCGGCCTCCGTCCGCCGGCCGGCCGCCGCGGTCCGCGACAGGCCCGCAGGAACGCGGACGTGCCGCCCGGGGGTGCGACCCCGGTCCCGAACCGGCCGTTCCTGGCAGCCATGCAGCATGCGATCCGACGGGGGCGATACCGACTGGAATGCCTCTAGACTTAGAACGGGCGGGCCAAACGGCCAGGGTCGGACTCGCCGCAGCCGGGAGCGGCGCGGGCAGGGGGCCCCGTATCGTCGCGCGCGGGCGCGGACTCTGCTAAGAGCCGCGCCGATGGACGACCGCGCCGCCGACCTCGACATCCGTCTCCGCCAGCAGGCCATCCTCTCCGAGTTCGGGGTCGAGGCCCTGCGCGGCGACGACATCGACCGCGTGCTCCAGCGGGCGACGGAGCTCTGCGCCGAGGGGATGGGGGCCGAGTTCTGCAAGGCGCTGGAGTTCCGGCCCGGCGAGGACAGCCTGCTGGTGCGCGCCGGCATCGGCTGGGGACCGGACGTGATCGGCCGCGCCCGGGTCGGCGCCGACCTCGCCTCGCCGGCGGGCTTCGCCCTCAAGACCGGCCGCCCGGTGATCTCGAACCACCTGGAGAACGAGACCCGGTTCCGCACGCCGCAGCTCATGGCCGACCATGGCATCCGCCGGGCCGTCAACGTGCTGATCGCCAACCGCGAGGGCGCGTTCGGGGTGCTGGAGGTGGACGACACCCGCGAGGGCGTGTTCGGCGAAGCCGACATCGCGTTCATGCAGGGCTTCGCCAACCTGCTCGGCGGCGCCATCGAGCGCCAGCGCACCGAGGCGCTGCTGCGGGCGGCGCTCGTCCGGCAGGACCTGCTCGCCCGCGAGATGAGCCACCGCATCAAGAACAGCCTCGCCATCGTGGCGAGCCTCCTCGGCCTGCAGGTGCGGGGCAGCGAGGATTCGGGCGTGCGCGCGGCGCTCGAGGACGCCCGCAGCCGCGTGGAGGCCATCGCGGGGGTGCACGACCAGCTCTGGCGCCAGGGCCCCGCGACGGGCCTCGACGGGGAGGAGCCGCCCGGCACCATCGACCTCGGGTCCTTCCTCGAGAAGCTCTGCGCGAACCTGCAGGGCAGCGCCCCGCGCCACCGCCTCGCCTGCGCGGCGGCCACGCTGCAGATCTCGGCCGACCGGGCGGTGCCCCTCGGCCTCCTCGTCAACGAGCTCGTCACCAACGCCCTCAAGTACGCCTACGGGGAGGCGGGCGGCGAGATCCGCATCGATGCGCGCCGCCTCGGCGAGCGCCTCGTCGTCAGCGTGGCCGACGACGGCGTCGGCCTGCCCGCGGGCTTCGAGGTCGGCCGCCCGAGCCGCAGCCTCGGCATGCGGGTCGTGGCGAGCCTCGCCCGCCAGCTCGACGCCACCCTGACGACGCCGTGCGCGGGGAGGGGGACGACCTTCCACCTCGACATGCCGATCGCCGAATGAGATCCCTATAGCCGCGGGATCCGCGAGAACCGGGTAGATTCGGCAACAGATTCCGGGCAGAAGTCGCAAGGAGTAGGGCGGCACGGGAGGCGCAGGTGTTCCAGCGACGGCGATCGCGCCTGCCCGTCTGGCTCGCCGCCCTGGCGGCGGTCCTCGCGGCGGGCTCGGCGGCGGTTCTGGCGCTCACGGAGGCCGCGGAGCCCTACAGGGCGGCGGTGAGCAGCCGCGCGGCGCCGTTCTTCGCCGATTTCCGGGCGCGGGTCGCGCCGGCCCCCGTCCTCCACCAGCCGCCGGCGCCGCGCACCGCCATCGAGGACGGCCGCATGGTGGTGCGCCTCAAGCCCGAGGAGCGAGCGCGCCTCGGCATCGAGACCGCCCGCGTGACGGCGGCCCCGCACCGCCGGGAGCTGCAGGCCTTCGGCCTCGTCCTCGACCTCGCCCGGGTGACCGAGCTGACGAACGCCTACGCGAGCGCCCGGGCGCAGCTCCAGACCGCCCAGGCCCGCATCGAGGTCTCGCGCAACGCCTACCAGCGGGCGAAGAACCTCGGCCAGTACGCCACGACCGTGCAGGTCGAGACCACCGAGGGTACGTTCCAGACCGACCAGGCCGCCCTGATGGCCGCGGAATCGCAGGTGCGCACGCTCGGGGCCACGGCCCAGCAGGAATGGGGCCCGGTGATCGGCCGGGCCATCGTCGACCGCTCGCCCGTCGTCACCCGCCTGATCGAGCGCACCGATTTCCTCATGCAGGTGACGCTGCCGCCCGGCGAGAGCCTGAAGGGCGCCCCCGCCGCCGCCTTCGCGGAGGTGCCGCCGCAATCGAGCCGGGTGGCCCTGCGCTACGTCTCGCCCGCGACCCGCACCGACCAGCGTATCCAGGGCCAGAGCTACTTCTACCTCGTCTCCGGCGACAGCGGCTTCCTGCCCGGCATGAGCACCCTGGCCTTCCTGCCGGCCGAGCGCACCGTGACGGGCATCCGCGTGCCCGAGGACGCGGTGGTGCACGGGCAGGGGGGCACCTGGGTCTACCGGGCGGTGGACACGAACGCCTTCGTGCGCCACCCGATCCCCTCCGACCCGCCGATGGCCGACGACGCCTACGTGGTCGAGGACCTCTCCGGCGAGAACGAGATCGTGCTCAGGGGCGCCCAGGCGCTCCTGTCCGAGGAGATGAAGAGCCTGCTGCAGGTCTCGGGCGGCGCCGATGACGATTGAGGCGGAGCCCCGCCCCGCGGAGTCCTGCTCCGCCGGGCCCCGGTTCGGCCCCCAGGCGGCCCTCGTCGCCTTCGCGGTGCGCTTCCGGGGCGTGGTCCTGGCGCTCGCCCTCGCGGTGCTGGGCTTCGGGCTCGTGACCCTCGGCGACGCCAAGTACGACGTCTTCCCCGAATTCGCGCCGCCCTCCGTGGTGATCCAGACCGAGGCGCCGGGCCTCAACCCCGAGCAGGTCGAAGTGCTGGTGACGCAGCCGATCGAGGTGGCCGTGAACGGCCTGCCGGGCATCGAGTCGCTGCGCTCGTCCTCGATCCAGGGCCTCTCGGTGATCACGGCGGTGTTCCGCGCCGGCAGCGACGTCTACCGGGCGCGCCAGCTCGTGTCCGAGCGCCTCACCGCGCTGGCGGGCCGCCTGCCGCAGGGGGTGATGCCCCCCGCCATGACGGCGCTGACCTCGGCCACCAGCACCGTGCTCCTCGTCGGCCTGACCTCGGAGCGGCGCTCCGAGATGGATCTGCGCACCCTCGCGGACTGGACCGTGCGGCTGCGCCTCCTCGCAGTGCCGGGGATCGCGCAGGTCTCGGTCTACGGCGGCGCGGTGCGCTCCCTCCAGGTGCAGGTGCGCCCCACCGATCTGATCCGCTTCCGGGTCGGCCTCAACGACGTGCTGGCGGCGGCCCGCAAGGCCACCGGCGTGCGCGGCGCCGGCTTCGTCGACACCCCGAACCAGCGGGTGGTGCTCCAGACCGAGGGGCAGGCGCTCACCCCCGAGGAGGTCGGCCGCACCGTGCTGATCAACGAGGGCGGGGCGAGCGTGGTGCTCGCCGACGTCGCCAACGTGGTGGCCACCGGCGAGCCGCCGATCAGCGCCGCCCTCATCGACGGCCGGCCCGGGGTGCTCCTGATGGTGGGCGCGCAGTACGGCGCCAACACCCGCGAGGTGACGGACCGGGTCGAGGCGGCGCTCGCCGACCTGGCGCCGGCGCTGGCGCGGGAGGGCGTGTCGCTGCGGCCCGACCTGTTCCGGCCGGCGAACTTCATCGCCATCGCCAACGCCAACGTGCTGCAGGCGCTGGCGCTCGGCGGCCTCCTCGTCGTCGTGGTGCTGTTCGCCTTCCTGTACGACTGGCGCACCTCGGTGATCAGCGCGCTGGCCATCCCGCTGTCGCTGATCGCCGCCGTGCTGGTGCTGCAGGCGCTGGGCGAGAGCCTCAACACCATGACGCTCGGCGGCCTCGCCATCGCGATCGGCGAGGTGGTCGACGACGCGGTGATCGGCGTCGAGAACGTGGTGCGGCGCCTGCGCGAGAACCGCGGGCGGCCGCGGCCGCTTCCCGAGGGGAGGGTGGTGGTCGATGCGATCCTGGAGGTGCGCACGGCGGTGGCCTACGCGACCTTCGCGGTGCTCCTGGTGTTCCTGCCCGTGCTCGGGCTCTCGGGCGTCGCCGGGCGCCTGTTCGGGCCCCTCGCCCTCGCCTACATCCTCGCCGTCGTCGCCTCCCTCGGGGTGGCGCTCACCGTCACGCCGGCGCTCGCGATGCTGCTCCTCACCGGGCGCCGGTCGGCCGGCACCGGCGAGCCGCCGGTGATGCGGATCGCCCGCCGGGCCTACGCGGCCCTCCTCCGCCGGATCGACCGCGTCCCGCGCCTCGTGACGGGCGCCGCGCTCCTGACGACGCTGGCGGGCGCGGCGGTGGTGCCGTTCTTCGGCGGCACCTTCCTGCCCGACCTGAAGGAGGGCCACCTGATCCTGCACATGGCGGCGGCCCCCGGCACCGCCCTGCAGGAATCGCAGCGCCTCGGCACCCGCATCACCGCCGAGCTGCGGCGCATCCCCGGCATCCGGGCGGTGGCCGCGCAGATCGGCCGCGCGGAGGCCGGGCAGGACACCGCCGGGACGCATTACAGCGAGATCCACATCGACCTCGAGGCGGGCCTCGACGGGGCCGCGCAGGCGCGCGTCGAGGCCGCGATCCGCGCCCTGATGGCGGGCTTTCCGGGGGCCGCCTTCTCGCTCAAGACCTTCCTGACCGAGCGCATCGAGGAGACCGTCTCCGGCTTCACGGCGCCGGTGGTGATCAACGTGATCGGCAGCGACCTCGCCCGCATCGAGGCGGCCGCCCGGGAGGTCGCCAAGGAGCTCGCGGAGGTGCGCGGCGCCAGCGACATCCAGCAGGCCTCGCCGGCCGGCCTGCCTCAGATCAACGTGTCGCTGCGCCCCAACGACCTACGCCACTGGGGCCTCGACGCCATCGAGGTGCTGGAGAGCGTGCGCACCGCCTACCAGGGCGACGTCGTCGGCCAGTCCTACGAGGGCAACGCCGTCTTCAACGTCATCGTCATCCTCGACGCGGGCACCCGCGGGCGGCTCACCGGCGTCGGCGACCTGCCGATCCGGACGCCGAGCGGCACCTACATCCGCCTGTCCCAGGTCGCCGACGTCTACGAGACGAGCGGGCGCTACCAGGTGCAGCACCAGGGCGCGCAGCGGGTGCAGGTGGTGACCGCCAACGTCGTGGGCCAGGACATCGCGAGCTTCACGGCCGCCGCCCGGCGCAAGGTCGCCCGCGAGGTGCGCCTCCCGGCGGGCGTCTACGTCTCCTTCACGGGGGCCGCGGAGGCGCAGGCGCGGGCGCGGCGCGACCTCCTCACCTATTCGGGCCTCGCGGGCCTCGGGATCGTGCTGCTGCTCGCCGTGGTGACGGGCTCGGTGCGGAACCTCCTCCTGGTCCTCGCCAACCTGCCCTTCGCGTTCGTGGGCGGCGTCGCGGCGGTGCTCGCCACCGGCAGCGTCCTGTCGCTCGGCTCGATCATCGGCTTCGTGACCCTGTTCGGGATCTCGTTGCGCAACACCATCATGATGGTCTCGCACTACGAGCACCTCGTCACCCGCGAGGGCCGGCGCTGGGAGGCCGCGACGGCGATCGCGGGCGCCGCCGACCGCCTGGTGCCGATCCTGATGACCTCCCTGGTCACCGGGCTCGGCCTGCTGCCGCTGGCGCTCGGCGCCGGCGAGCCCGGCCGCGAGATTGAGGGCCCGATGGCCATCGTCATCCTCGGCGGCCTCGTCACCTCGACGATCCTCAACCTGCTGATCCTGCCGACCCTGGCGCTGCGCTTCGCCCGCTTCGCCGAACCCGGCGAGCCGCCGCGGGGCAGGGGGCTCGCGCAGCAGGATCCGGCGCCCGGCACGGCGAGCCCCGCGCGGGCGTGAGCGGCCGCGGCGATGGCCCGGAGGGGTGGTTCCGGAGCCGGAATGCCGTTCGCATAAGATATATTATGGAACCTAACCCTGTCGAACGACCGGGTTCGCGCGGGCGGCACGGGTCACCGGACCATGCCTGGCAACGTCGATGGCACGATGAGGCGAGGGGCGTCCGAGGCCCCTGCCCCGCTCAGGCGAAGCCGGCGAGCAGCCGGGTCAGGGGCTCCGGCGCCGTCACCATGGCGTCGTGGCCGGCGGCGATCTCCGCCCAGGCCCAGCCCGGCTGCGACCGGACCCAGCGGCGGACGTCGGCGAGGGGCGCGTAGCTCGGATCGGTGCAGTGGACGTAGGTGCGCGGCAGGCCGTTCCCGAGGGGATGGGCGAGGCGGAGCGGGCTCTCGTAGGTGCCGGCCGGGTGCGGGGTGAGGCGGCGCCGCACCCAGGCGGCGGACGGGTGGTCCTCCGGGATGCCGAAGGCCGAGACCGGCGGGACGGGCAGGGCGATCCCGCCCCCCTCCTCCGCGATGCGCCGGCGGCGCTCCGCCGCGACGGCGGGCGGCACCGCGTCGAAGGGGCGGGCGCCGCCGGGGATCACTAGGGCATCGAGGTAGACGAGGTGGCGCAGCCGCGGCCCCAGCCGGTCGGCGACGCCGGAGATCACGGCACCGCCGAAGCTGTGCCCCACGAGGACGACCCCCGACAGCTCCTCGGCCTCGATCAGCCCGGCGACGTCGGCCACGCAGGTGTCGAGGGTGACATCGCCCGCCAGGAGGTGGCGGGACTGGCCGAGGCCCGTGAGCGTCGGCGCGAAGGCCCGGTGGCCCGCCGCCGCGAGCCCGGCGACGACGTCGCGCCAGCACCAGCCCCCGTGCCAGGCGCCGTGCACCAGCACGAAGGTTGCGCCGGCAGCCTCCGAAGCCACGGACGGATGGGACATCGGGACCTCCCCTGCGTTCCGGGGCCAAGGCTCCGATCAAGGCCCCGGATCCATCCTTGCCCGGCCGATCCGTGTCCGGCCAGCCTGCCGTGCTCAGGCCGCGACGCGCCGCGTGTCCGCGAAGGTGCGGCCGTCGGCGAAGCGGCAATCGATGCTCTCGCGGAGGTGGCCCCGCGCGTGGATGCGGATGGCGGCCGGGCGCGCGAGCTCGTCCCGGCGCGCCAGCGCCTCCGCGACCGTGAGCGGCGCCTCGCGGCCGCCGCCGAGGCCCCGCCACCACGCCACCGCCTTGGCGCGGGGCTGGCCCGAGCCCTCGAGGTCGAGCGCGATCCGGCGGATCAGCCCGTCCGAGCAGGCGAGGGCGAGTTCGAGGCAGGGGGCGCCCGCCCCGCCCCCGCGGATCTGCCAGTCCGCCACGCCGATCCAGCCGGATCCCGGACCGCCCTGCCCCGACAGGATCGGCAGCGCGTCGTCGGCGCTCGCCGCGTGCTTCGCATCGTCGTCCTCCGCCTGCGGCTCGACCCAGCAGGCCTCGCAGGTGGAGGCGTTGAGGGCGATCAGGGCGCCGCAGCCGGGGCAGGGCTTCGCCCGCGCCACCCCTTCCCGCCCCCGGACCGCGGCCGCCGTGCGGGCCGTGACGATGTCGACCGGCCCGTGCATGCGCACGAGGCCGGCATAGTCGAGGATCAGCGCGTCGCGCTTGCCCGGCGCCCGGCGCAGCGCGCGGCCGACCTGCTGCACGTAGAGGCCGGTGCTCTGGGTCGGGCGCAGCAGCGCCACGAGGTCCACCTCCGGCACGTTGAAGCCGGTGGCGAGCACGCCGACCGAGGTGAGGCAGCGCAAGGTCCCCTCGCGGAAGGCCCGGACGATGCGGTCCCGCGCGCGCTTGCCCGTCTCGCCCGTCACCGCCTCGCACGAGAAGCCTTCCGCCCGCACGGCGTCGCGCACCGCCTCCGCGTGGGCGACGCTCACGCAGAAGGCGAGCCAGGCCCGGCGCTCCGCCCCGAACCCCACCAGCTCGGAGACCGCCGCCCGGGTGATCCAGTCCTGGTTCACCGCGGCCTCGAGGTCGCCCGGGATGTAGTCGCCGCCGCGCCGCCCGACGCCGCTCACGTCGAGGGCGAGCTGCGTCGCCTTGGAGATCAGGGGGCTGAGATGGCCGCGCTGGATCAGGTCGCCGACATTGGCCTCGTAGACGATGCACTCGAAGATCCGCCCCTCCCCCTCGTCGAGGCGGCCGCTGTCGAGGCGATAGGGCGTGGCCGTGAGGCCGACGACGCGCAGGGTGGGCCGCAGGGCGCGCAGCTCCCCGAGGAAGCGGCCGTAGCGGGTCTCGGCGCTGCGCGGGATCAGATGAGCCTCGTCGACCACCACGAGGTCGCGCGGGCCGATCGCCGCGACCCGGCCGGCCACCGACTGGATGCCGCAGACGAGGACCTGCGCCCCCGCCTCCCGCCGGTTGAGGCCGGCGGAGTAGAGGCCCGCCGGCGCGTCGGGCCAGTAGCCCTTCAGCTCCCGGTAATTCTGGGCGACGAGCTCGCGGCTGTGGGTGACGACGGCGACCCGGGCCGCGGGGTCGCGCGCGAGCGTCTCCCGCACGAGGGCGGCGATCACCAGCGCCTTGCCGGCGCCGGTCGGCAGCACGATGAGGCCGTTGCCCGCGCCCGCGTCCCAGGCGGCCCGGAGCGCGTCGAGGCCGGCGCGCTGATAGTCGCGAAGCTCCAGCATGGCGGCGGGGTGTAGCGGAGGGCGGCCGCCGCGTCCGTGGCCGGCGGGCCGCAGGGGACGACGGATGCGGGCCCCGGCGACGGATCAGGCCGCCCCGGGGCCCGGGTCGCTCGCGCGCAGCAGGTAGGTGTCCATGATCCAGCCGTGGCGGGCGCGCGCCTCGGCGCGGACGCGCCGGATCTCCGGGCCGACCGTGCCGAGGCGGCCCTCGATCAGGATCTCGTCGGGGGTGCCCAGGTAGGCACCCCAGTAGATGGTCAGGTCGGGGTCGAGGTGGTCGAAGCGCGGGTCGGCGTCGAGCATCACCACGGTGCTGTCGGCGCCCGGCGGCAGGCCGCCGGCGATGGCGCGGCCCGTGGTGATGAGGACCGGCGCGCCGATGCGGTTGAGGGTGGTGCGGTGGCGGGCGGCGAGCACCTGAACGGCGCTGATGCCGGGGATGACGTCGTAGGTGAAGGCGAGGCGGCCCTCCGCCGCGACGCGCTCGATGATCCGGATGGTGCTGTCGTAGAGGGCCGGGTCGCCCCAGACCAGGAAGGCGCCGCAGGCCCCCTCCCCGACCTCCCGCGCGATCATCGCCCCATAGAGGGCGGCGCGGGCGGCATGCCAAGCCTCGACGGCGGCGCCGTAATCGGCCGGCGCGCGGTCGCGCTCGGGGTCCTGCGCGGAGACGATCCGGAAGGGTTTCGCGATGTGCCGCTCGCAAATCTCGCGGCGCAGGCGCACGAGGTCGGCCCGCTCGCGCCCCTTGTCGAGAACGAAGACCACGTCGACGTCCCGGAGCGCCCGCACGGCCTCCAGGGTGAGGTGCTCGGGGTTGCCGGCCCCGATGCCGATGAGGCGGATGCGTCGCATGTCACTCCCCGCGCGCGGACCTCCGGACGCGCGAACGGCCCGGTCGGGGATACCGACCGGGCCGTTCGAAACTGGTTGCGGGGGTTGGATTTGAACCAACGACCTTCAGGTTATGAGCCTGACGAGCTACCGGGCTGCTCCACCCCGCGCCAAGGTGTGGTGCCACCGTCAAGGCGGCACGATCGTGTCGAGGGTTTG
>NZ_JBKFBF010000200.1:0-287 GCF_053346035.1 Methylobacterium sp. A54F
CCCTGGTCCGGTCCCACCGCGGGGTCCCCGCCCCCGGTCAGGGCCTCGATGACGGGCTGCCAGTAGCTCGACGGGAAGTTGCGGCCGTGCAGGAGCAGCACGGTGCGGCCGTTGGCGGGCCCGGACGGCGCCACGTCCATGTAGGCGAGGCGCTGGGCCTCGCCGTCGCGGGTCAGGTCGAGGGTGCGGACCGGGTACGGGTAGGCGAAGCCCTCGAGCGCGATGCCGAGCGGCTCGGCGGAGGCGTCCTGCGCGTGGGCCGGGGCGCCCACCAGGCAGAGGGCGGC
>NZ_JBKFBF010000201.1:0-287 GCF_053346035.1 Methylobacterium sp. A54F
CCCTGCCCTCGCCCTCCACCGCGGCGGTGTCGGCCCGGAGGATCACCCGCACGGCGCGGGCCTCCATCGCCCGCTTCACGAGGCCCGCGGCCGCGTGGTCGAGCTGGCGCTCCATCAGGCGGTCCATGACGTGGAGCAGCGTGGTGTCGATGCCGAGCCGGGCGAGGCCCACCGCCGCCCCGAGCCCGAGCAGGCCGCCGCCGATCACGATGGCGCGGGCGTGCCGCACCGCCGCCTTGCGGATCGCGGCGACGTCGGCGAGGTCGACGAGGCGGTGACGTCGTAGC
>NZ_JBKFBF010000202.1:0-287 GCF_053346035.1 Methylobacterium sp. A54F
AGCCGATCAGCGCGAGGGGCAGCCCGTCGCGCTGATCGGCTCGCTCGCGACGCTGGTCTTCGTGTTCGGCGCCCTGACTCAGCTCCTGATGGGGCGCCTGATCGACCGCTACAGCCTGCCGACGCTCTTCCTCGCGCTCTCCACCCTGCAACCGATCGGCCACGGCCTCGCGGCGGTCAGCACGGGCGTGCCGCTCCTCGTCGGGCTCGTGCTGACGATGGCGGCGCTCTACGGACAGGTCGTGATCAACGACGCGATGGTGGCGCGCTACGTCCCGCCCGCCTATC
>NZ_JBKFBF010000203.1:0-286 GCF_053346035.1 Methylobacterium sp. A54F
GGAAGCTGCGCGCCGCCATCGAGGGCGGGCAGATCGAGCCCTATTACCAGCCCGTGGTGTCCCTGCCCGGCCGCGAGCTGATCGGCGCCGAGGTGCTGGCGCGCTGGCGCCACCCGGGCCGGGGGCTCCTCGCCCCGAGCCACTTCATCGCCATCGCGGAGGAGACCGGCCTCATCGCCGACCTCAGCTACCGGCTGCTGCGCCAGGCCTGCCCCGACGCCCGCGACTGGCCGGCTCACCTGCAGATCGCGGTCAACATCTCGCCCCAGCAGTTCCAGGACCAGTG
>NZ_JBKFBF010000204.1:0-286 GCF_053346035.1 Methylobacterium sp. A54F
ACCAGAGTGTATCATTTATTGCAACGAACGTAGCAGTTCCTGATCCGAGGCAGCAGGCTGGTGATGGCGAGTGGCACCTACGTCCCGTACCTGCGGGTCTCGACGCTCTCGCAAGGTGCTTCGGGACTGGGTCTTGATGCTCAGCGTGAGACGATCCGCACCTTCTTGGCCGGGTCTGAGTTCAGGCTGGCCCCTGAGGTCGCCGAGACGGAGAGTGGTCGCTCCAGCACTCGACCGGCACTGAACAGGGCACTGGCTCAATGCCGGGCTATGGGCGCCACGTTGA
>NZ_JBKFBF010000205.1:0-286 GCF_053346035.1 Methylobacterium sp. A54F
CGCCACGGCCTTGCGGAAGGCCTCCTTGGCGGCCGGCGGGTCCCAGAGGTAGCCCTCGAGGTAGATCGTGCGGGCGCTCGCCGCGGTCGCCTCGACGACGTCGGCCGGGGAGAGGCCCTGGCAGGCGCCGAGGTACGTGTTCATGGTGCGCTCGCCGTCCGGCGTCACCAGGATGAAGCAGCGCGCGGTGGCCGGTCCGACCTCGGCGGGCGCGACGGGGAAGCGCACGCCGGTGGCCTTGAGGTCGTGCCCGAACAGGCCGCCGAGCTCGTCCGCCCGCACCTTG
>NZ_JBKFBF010000206.1:0-286 GCF_053346035.1 Methylobacterium sp. A54F
CGGGGGTTCCACCCGGACGAGGGGACGATCCGCACCACCCCCACCCACCTCCGTCATCCCGGGGCCGCGCAGCGGAGCCCGGGATCCAGACCTGCCGAGGCGGCAGGACGAGGCAAGTCGGCGGCCCTGGATTCCGGGCGCGCCTCCGGCGCCCCGGAATGACGGGGGTGGTGGGTGATCCGCTCAATCGAAACGGGCCCTGCATCGGCAGGCCCCCGCGGACGTCGTGGGCCCACCTCGCCCGTCACCCCTCCCCCGTCACCTCGAGCACGAGGCTGCCGCGGAT
>NZ_JBKFBF010000207.1:0-285 GCF_053346035.1 Methylobacterium sp. A54F
GAGAAGACGAGGCCGCGCGGGCGCCGGCCCACGGGGAAGGTGCGGGTGACCTCGAAGGTCGCGGTGTCGATCACCGAGACCGTGTTGTCGCGCTCGTTCGAGACGAAGACCTCGTGCGCGGCGGCCGAGCCTACGGACGCGCAGGACAGGGCGCAGGACAGGAGCAGCAGGGCAGGGCGGATCATCACGGGCCTCGGTCTCCTCCGCGCATCGCCCGGCAGGCGCTCTCGGGCTCGTCGAGGCCGAGCGTGTCGAGGTCGGTGCGCTTGTGCAGGAAGCCCTCGA
>NZ_JBKFBF010000208.1:0-285 GCF_053346035.1 Methylobacterium sp. A54F
TGGAGGCAAGGGCTGCGTACTCGACCGCCAAGCGTGAAGCAGCACTTGCGGCTCTGGTCAGCCTGGTCGTGCTGCTCCGAACCGTGCAGCCCAGCGAGAACACGCGTGACCTCGGGTTGGGATGGTAGGTGGTACGGGAAGCCGTGTGGTCGCACCCGTGGCGAGCAGCTATCCTGGCGCAATGCCACGCTCAAACTGCCGTACCCCTGACAATTGCCGCGCTAGCAGCCGAGGCGGTCCCTGCCGCATCTGTGATGCAGAAGCCATTGCGCGACGAGCCGTGGC
>NZ_JBKFBF010000209.1:0-285 GCF_053346035.1 Methylobacterium sp. A54F
CCGGTCGTCTGGGCCCTCGGCCACACCACCGACAGCCTCGCGGTCGCCGTGAAGATCACGCCGCGCGTGCTCGCCTACTCGCTCGCCGTCTCGGCGCCCCTCGTCTTCGTGGTGCGCATGCGCGACCTCATCGGCGGGGAGGTCTTCGTGAACTTCCTGATCGGGCGCTACCACAAGCCCGTGGCCGAGGAGCGCACCTTCCTGTTCCTCGACGTCGTCGGGTCGACGGCCTCCGCGGAGACGCACGGCGACCTGCGCGCGCAGGAATACCTCAGCGCGGTCTTC